>NZ_JBXWSG010000050.1:0-25686 GCF_059613305.1 Ruegeria sp. BHSB056
GCCACAACGGGGTCCGTCATTAACATTGGTCCGTCCAGCCGGAGGGCCAGATCGTGAATCGCTCAAGACTGAGGATATGACACATGCGTACATTTGATTTTGCACCGCTGCACCGCGCCACCATTGGCTTTGACCAGATCGCCGACATGATGGATCGCGTTCTGACCAATGATGTGGCACAGCCAAGCTATCCGCCTTACAACATCGAAAAAACCGATGTCGACACGTACCGTATCTCGGTGGCCGTCGCCGGTTTTTCGGAAAGCGACCTGTCCGTTGAAGTGAAAGAAAACTCGCTGGTTGTTGCCGGTAAGAAGGCATCCGAGGACAAGAGCCGCAGCTACCTGCATCGCGGCATCGCAACCCGCGCGTTCGAGCGTCGTTTTGCGCTGGCCGATCACGTCCGTGTCACCGGCGCAAGCCATGAAAACGGAATGCTGAACATCGACCTGAAGCGAGAAGTGCCCGAGGCCCTGAAACCGCGCCGGATCGAAATTACCTCGGCTAAAGCCATCGAAAAAGATGTGGTTGACGCCAAGGCCGTGAACTGAGGCTTTGAAAGCCTAGCGGCAGTCTCCTCCTCCCGAACTGCCGCAACACCCGCGCCCCGCGTTCCTCCAGACGCGGGGCGTTGTTTTTTGATGTAAGCGCCTTTTCACATCAAAGCGTCGGCCCGGTAAACTCGGCTACACTCACCGCGAACCTGTGCTAGAACTTGCAGATGTCGACGTCATCCGCGCAGACCAGACCGGCCATTCCGCAACCGCTTGCGGTTGTTGGCGTTCTTTTTGCTTCAATCTGTTTCGGGCTTGTTCCCTATTTTAGCAGGGGGCTGACTGAGCAGGGCGTTGCACCTTTCGCTGTTGCATTCTACCGTTACATCGTTCCGGCGGTTTTGTTACTGCCAGTTCTCGTCGTACATCGAAAAGCCTGGCGCGAGATTTGTTGGGGTCTTGCGGTCGGAGTGGTGATGGGGCTTGGCTGGATTGGATATGTCACAGCCTTAAAGACACTGCCCGCATCGACGGTGGGCGTGCTGTATATGACATATCCGGTTTTCACGTTGATCATTGCGTGGGCTTTGTTCGCCGATACTCCCACAAGGCGCGCGTTTCTTGCGTCTGGCCTCATCATTCTGGCTGCCATCATAGCCGGCTCGCCAGCATCCGTTCCGGTCGAGCACATTCCTACGCTTTTAATCTCGCTGGCGGCGCCATTTGGTTTTGGCTTCGGGATTTCTGTTCTGGTCCACAGGTTGTCCAGAATTGCGCCACTTGCACGTATCGCCTCGGTGTCGCTGGGATCGGTTCTTGGGCTTTTGCCTTTGATGCTGAGTGCAGACGTTTCCACGCTGCTTCCTGACGGTCAGTCCGATTGGGTTCTGATCATTGGAATTGGATTGGTCACGGCGCTTGTGCCGCAGCTTGTCTACACGATCTGTTCGCCGCTGATCGGCGCTTCTCAAACTGCAGTTGTCGGAAGCATTGAATTGCCCACGATGTTTGCAGTCGGGTTCTTTGCGTTTGGAGAAGCAATCACTACTGCGCAAGCCATAGCCTGTGCTTTGGTTTTAGGAGCGATTGCAATCACCAGAAGTCGGGTGACGCGCACCGTAACGACCGTGATAGCCAAAGAGGAGAAGACGTAAGTTTGGGATCGGATCGGGCCTATAGAAAAGTCCCCACGAAGCTTGCCCGCAGGGAATTCATGTTTGGTGAAATAAGCTCATTGCCCAGCCGTCAATGATCCGATTGACCAGAACAACGCCTCGCCCGTGGGCAGAATGGCCACCGCCCCAAGGCGATGGCCCCCCAGATCAGACCGACATGCAGACGTATTTCATCTCAAGATAGTCTTCCATGCCGTGGTGGCTGCCTTCGCGGCCCAGACCAGATTGCTTGACGCCGCCGAACGGGCCCAACTCGGTCGAGATGATGCCGGTGTTCACGCCGACAATGCCATATTCCAGCGCCTCGGCCACTTTGTAGACGCGGCTCAGATCCTTAGCATAGAAATACGAGGCTAGGCCAAAGATCGTGTCATTCGCCATTGCGATCACGTCATCTTCATTCTCGAACTTGAACAGCGGTGCCAGCGGGCCAAAGGTTTCGTCCTGCGCCACCATCATGTCCTGAGTCACGCCGGTCACGATGGTCGGCTGAAAGAACGTACCGCCCAGATCGTGAGGCAAGCCGCCGGTCAGAACAGCGCCGCCCTTGTCCGTGACATCCTTGATATGCTCTTCCACCTTGGCGATCGCATCGGCATTGATGAGCGGGCCGGTTGTGGTGCCCTCGGCCAGACCGTCGCCGATTTTCAGGGCTTCTACCGCCGCTTTCAGTTTGGCAGCGAACGCATCGTAAACGCCGGCCTGTACATAGATGCGGTTGGCGCAGACACAGGTCTGGCCGTTATTGCGGAATTTGCACAGCATCGCGCCTTCGACCGCAGCATCCAGATCGGCGTCATCAAACACGATAAAGGGTGCATTGCCGCCCAGTTCCATCGAGCATTTCATGACCTGATCAGCTGCTTGCCGCAACAGGATACGCCCCACCTCGGTCGAGCCGGTGAAGGTCAGCTTGCGTACACCGGGGTTTTCGCAGAACTCCTTGCCGATCTCGCTGGACTGAGATGAAGGCACTACGTTGAACACACCAGCTGGCACACCGGCTTGTTCCGCCAGAAGCGCCAGAACCAGCGCGGACAGTGGTGTTTCTGCCGCCGGGCGGGCAACAAAGGCACACCCCGCCGCCAGCGCCGGTCCTGCCTTGCGGGTGATCATGGCGTTGGGGAAGTTCCAGGGTGTGATCGAAGCCGCCACGCCAATGGGCTGTTTCAGCACCATGATCCGTTTGTCGCGCTGATGCCCCGGGATGGTCTCGCCATACACTCGCTTGGCTTCTTCACCGAAGAACTCGATGAAGGACGCGCCATAGCCGATTTCGCCGATGGCCTCAGCCAGTGGTTTCCCCTGTTCTGCGGTCAGGATCTTGCCCAGATCTTCGGCGTTCTCCATCATCAGGTCGAACCAGCGCCGCAGGATCACCGCACGTTCCTTGCCGGTCAGCTTGGCCCATTCCTTTTGCGCGGCTTCGGCCTGTGCAATTGCTCCGGCAACCTGCGCCCGGCTGACATCGGCCACTTTGGCCACCACATCGCCCCGGGCCGGGTTGGTCACGTCGAAAGTTCCGTTGTCACCATTCACCCACTGACCACCGATATAGGCTTTGGTTACAAGCAAGTCAGGATTCTTCAGAATTGATTTCAGATCGGTCGTTGCGTCCAGCATGTCATTCTCCGCGCAGAAATTGAGTTGCCGCACCCAATCAGGTGTTGAAGGCTTTGTCTATGTCCACCGATGCGTGCCGATCAGCCCAGTTTTGATCAAATTATTTTCTGACCCAATCGTTGCAGCATAGTCGCATGGTTGAGTTCTACGTCAGGTTGCGATCACGCGGCTTTCCTTTCCACCCCAAGTTTGCCAGAGTTTGCGTGATTTTTGGATTCAAGGGGATGTAAATGACCGTAACATTCCCTATCTTATTGGGTAATTAAAGAAAAAAAGGACAGCAGAGATGTCGAACCAGCAATTCGAAGCGCTTATCAAAGAAACGCAAACGAAAGTGCGCGAAAGCCAGTCGCAGATCGAGGGGCTGACCTCGCGCATCGAAGCCGCGCGGGCCAAGATTGGAACGGCCGAGGCCGATATCGACATCGAAAATGCCACGCTCGAGGACGTGCACGCCCACACTGAGGTGATGAACGCCAACATCGCCGAGCTGATCATGGGTCTGGACGATGTCACCAGCGCCTTTTCCAAAGATTTCGACGAAATGCGCTCGAAATCCGGGTGGGAGACGTTTGTCGGCATCTTCTCGAAAGGTAAATCCGAGTCGCTGCGGCAGGAGCGGATGCGCACGGCCAATATCGACGACAAGTTGCAGGACCTGATCGCCAAATCCGATGTGATCGTGAAGCTGTTGCAAGGGCAGCTGACCGTGCTGGAAGAGCAACGCGTAAAGGTCGAGGACAACCTAAGCGGTACGCTGGACGATCGCGAGGCAACCGTGGCCGAACTGGAAGCGCTGCGGGCCGAGATTCAGGGCATGGACCCGGCAATTATCACGCTGGAAAACAAGATCAGTGTTGAACAGGACGCCGCCGCGCGCACCCAGCTGGAAACCAAACTGGCCGAGCTGAACAAGCAATACAACGCCAAGGTTCAGGAAGAGCAGGTCAAGCTGGCCAAATCGCAGACACTGGAGCGTTATATCGAAAAGGGCAAGACCTGGGTCGATTCACTCCAGAACCAGGCGGCGACGCAGATGGTGCTGATCAACAAGCTGCAGACAGACACGCAGCAGCGCGTGGTGCTGTATGACGCCCTGACCAAATCGCTGAAAACGGCACAGCAGCAGGACGTGGCCCACCGCATCAACGAGATCGGCGTGCAGACCGACCAAGAGGCGCAAACCGCCATGGCCGCAATCGGCACCGCGACCAACCAGAAGATGGCCGACATGCTTGAGGCGCACGAGGACCACATGGTCTTTGCCCGCGACGTGCTGGAGAAGAAGGCCAAGGCGGATGAACGCTTTGCCCGCCGGTTTGCCTCGATTGTCGAGAAGCATGATAAGAATTTGTACGGGGGTTGAGCGGGGGGTCGGACCTAACATGAAAACAACGACTCTATTGCTCACAACGGTCTTATCGCTAACGGCGCTAACCTGCTTGATCATTGGTTTCGCGACCTTCCAGTCTGCGGGAAGGGTCAATTGGCAACTCATTCAGATGGTGTCTGCCATCGGGCTCGGAACACCGATTTTAGCATGGCTTTGGGTCTGGATATTCAATGTGTTCTTATCACTCAGTCTCTGGGTGTTCTGGAAGTATCTGAGCTTGTTCCAATGGATATCGGGCGTCAAACTTGGAACTTGGTTTGGCAAACAAATCCTCGGCGATCCAATGGCTGAGCACAGCCCAAGAGGTAGATGGCCTTTCTTGCATCGCGAAGTAGCGCGAGCATTGGAAGCCAGAGAAGCGCATGACTAACCCCACCCAAGACCATGTCGGCCTGACAGACACCTTCGCCTCGCGCCGCTATTTCCGCAAATTCGAGGTGATCACCGTCCATCTCCTGCGCGTGGCCGCGACGATGGAGGCTGAGGGCGCGATCAGCAAGCAAGAGGTGCGGATCGTGTCGCGCTACCTCTCTGGGCTGCTCTACACCTTCCGCGCGCTCAGCATGAAATACCTGCTGGTCGGGCGCGATACGGGGCGGTTCTTTGGCAGCCTCGCCATGGACAAGCGCGACAGCGGGTTTCCGGTGGCGGCCGAGTTGCTGACCATGGCCAATGACGCGCAGCAGGCGCAGGTGCATCTGGCGAATATGCCATCCGAGGATGACCTGAAAACCGAGATGGTGCGGACGATCATCAGCGATCAGCAGATTCCCACCAAACTGCAATTCGCGCTGTCTCAAAGGCTCTATTACGAGGAACTGCTGAAAGGTCAGCTGTTCTGGGCCCGCAATGATCCCGAATGCCACTGGATCGGGAATGAGGGCGAGCGGCGCAAGTTCATGATCCACTGGGCGGTCTATGACAGTCAGGTCAACCTGCCCGTCATCTATCTGATGCAGCTGGAGGACACAGGCAAAACCGCCCTGCCCAAGGATCAACGCCGCTGGCCCGAGGTACAGGCGCATCTGATGGCGCAATCCTTGGGCGGGCTGAAACTGGTGACCATCGCCAAGGGCTTTGATCAGGATTTCGACGACCTGCACCCCAAACACCTGCGTCGCATCCATGTGGGGCCGATGTATTCCTCGGCGTTTACCGAACAATCCGGCCCCTTGCGGCAGGTGTTGGAGGATGCGCAATCTCCGCAAGGACAGGATTGGGCGCTGGCCTGGACCACCGAAGAGCTGCACAGCGAAGAGGTCATCGAGGAGCGCGCCGGCTGGTTTTCAACTGTCGAGCGCGAGGTCTTTGCGCTGGATCCTTTCGGCGGGCAGGGGGCCGAGACCGGGGCCACCCGTACCCAACGGTCGATCATCCTGCCACAGCGCCCGTTTCAGGTGCTGGCCGAACGCAACCCGCCGGGTTTTGCCGATGTGCGCAAGTTCGTCGTCAGCAATACGGGGCAGGTTTTGAGGTACTAATTTTCGCCTTCGGCGAGAGTATTTTTGAAAAGATGAAGCAAGGGCGGTTTTTGAGATGAGTTTGACGTCAGATCAGATGGAATTGCGCGAAGACGACATTCGCAAGCATTATCCGGCAGCGACCGCTTTGCTGAACGGGTTCGAACACGCGCCGCGGATCGCCAAAGCCGTGGAATCCAACGTTGAACGCTCACCAGGTGTTTCGACTGGTCGGCGGTTTCGCTCGACGACACCGGGGTTGGTGACACGCCGGACCGTGCGCGCAGACGGGGTGCATCTGGTTGAGAGGATCGAAGCCTCGGACGATGGTGATGCTTTGGTCTCACCGCCGCAAGCGACGGCTCAACAGGCGATCCGCCGCGCCATCGCAATCGCTCTGGCCGTGGCCGATACTTATGCGGAACAGACCCCGTTGGCCGATCTGAAACGCGCGAACCTGGCCGGAGATCTGCCCGCCGCGCGGAAGACCGAGTTTTCAGAGGTTCTGACAGCCGAAGCGCTGATCTCGTTACACACGTTCGGCAACGCGCTGGCCTATCTGATGTCTTCGCATCTGGGTGAGACCACGGTTGATATTGGTGAGATCGAAGAGGTCCTGACAGACAATGGCCAACTTGCCCTGCACGGCGCGCTGTGGGAGCTGGACCAGACGCTGGCCAAACACGCCTCGGACGATGCCCATCTGATCGCCGCCGCCAGTGCCTATGCCGAGCAACTGATGGAGAAGTCAGCCCTGCGCGCCCAGTCCGCAGGCCATCTGGCCCCGTTCCAGAATGCCGCCTGGCATATCGAGGCGGATGACCTGACGATCCGCGGGTTCGAGCCCGCCTCCAAGGCCAAATCCACCACCCTGACCATGACGTTCAAGAAACCAAACGAAGTGGTCGGCAACCATATCGCCAAATATCAGGCGATGAAGCTTGCCAAGATGGTGATGGCCTATGATTTCGACCGCCGCCTGAACCCGTTTGCGGAACTTGGCGGGTTCATCTTTACCTTCATGGGTGACGGAAAGCCGGGCACCGGCAAGACCACGCTGATCCAGATGATGGCCGGGCTGATCAACGAGTATTGCCAGAACGCGGGCTATCCGTTCCGCTATCAGAACCTGAGCACCGACAATATCGACAGCTATCAGGGCAAATCCGGCCAGAACGCCAAGGCGTTTATCAACACGATCATCGACCCCTCGGTCATCGGCTTTGGCACCATCGACGATATCGACCAGCTGGCGGGTAAGCGCGGTGACCGGCAGTCGTCAGCCGGGCAGTTGGAAATCACCGCCGTGCTGATGGAGAGCTTTGCGGGCGCCAACACCGTCGTGCGCGGCAACTGCACCTTTGGTATGTTCTCGAACTACCCCGAGAACGTGGACGACGCCCTGCGCCAGCGGGCGGGCGCGCGGTTTCTGGTGGACGGGCCGCAAACGCGTGAGGATTACATCGATATCCTGCACCTGCTGATGGGCCGCAATCACGACATCCCTCTGGGCGAACACGAGGCTTACGCCGCGCAGGAGATCAAAAAGGCCGTCGCCGCAAGTTTCGAAAGCCATTCCCGCCCGCATGAGGATGCTTTGTTGCAGGTCTATGACCGGGTCTCGGGCGAGATCGGTCAGATGGACACAATTGCCAAGCTGGGCACCTACCTCAAGGCGATCCAACAGGCGGATGAGCGCTTTACCGGTCGCGCGATCAAGAACATCACCGACGCGGTCAAGGTCCGCGCGATGGATTTCGAACTGCCCGATGAGTGGATGGAAACCCCCGACCTGTTCCTGTTCCGCGACTACGATACGAAGAGAGCGATGATCGAGGACCTGCGCCAGCCGATCACGGTCGAGATGGTGATACAAGAGGTCAACCGCTATGCCGACAGCGAGTTCCGCTATGCCGACAAGAGCGACGAGGTCGCCATCGAAAACGCGGTGCGTGAGATGGGCCGGATGGAAGAGGCCAAGCGGCGGTATCTTGAAGGGAAGGCCGACTAGATAATGGTGTTTCTGATCTCGATAATTGCTGGCTCCAGTTTCGCACTGGGTTGGATTGCTTCTCCTAGAATTGTGCTATTTTTTTTGGCAGTTTTAGTTGCGCCAATATTCAACGCCGTCCTTATTCCGATGGCTCTGTTTGAGTTATGGGGCGTTCTTTCAACCGGGCAACTAGGGGCAGGAAACGGCTATCTTCTAGTGTACAAATTTAGTTTGCTTGCCTTCCCCAGTCTCTTTTTTGTTTCGATACTGCTTTCTTCGGGAATGTGCCTATTGGCATTGTTTGCTCGGCAAAGAAAGGATGCAGCAATACCCGACGCTAGTGACACTTTGGCTAGAATAAAAATACAAAGGACGCATATGCAAGAAAGCTCGCCAAGTAGCGTTGCTGATCACGGGCCTGCAAAATGATCCGCCTCATCAAAAAAGGCCTGATGTTCGGCAACCTCGTCCACATCTCCAGCCCGGCCTTAGTCGAGCGGTATAACCGCGCGCTGCAGCATCTGGCAGGCAAGACCACGGCGCTGACGGATTTTCATGTCGATATCTCGGGCTATTCGCCGGAGGTGGGGATTGAGCTGGAGGACGAGCTCTACCTCAACCCCAATGGGGTCAACCGGCAGTTCATCCTGCTGACGACCGAGCAGAAACGCGCGCCTTTGCTGAACGTCAAATTCTCGACCTCGCGCGATATCCTGCGCGAATTCATCGAGATGAACGAGGCGCAGTTGTTTGCCCTGACCGCCACTGATGCGGTGGCCGGAGAGCTGGTGAACTCGGTCTTCAAGCTCAGCAGTCCCCGTGATTTGTTTAATCTGCGCAAAATCGAGATTGAGGCCGACACCGCAGGCGGCACCTTGCGCAAGGCGCAGCAATTGGCGGGTATGGTCGAACGCTTCAAAACCGCCGAGGACGCCTGGTTCGACGATGTGCTGATCGCCAGGATGATCGAGACCGCCAAGGAGACCGGCGACGTTACGCGCAACCCCGTCCATCTGCGTCACACGGATTTTGAGCAACGCAACTTCTGGACGGCGCATTTCGGCGGGCTGTACCTGTTCCCGGACCTGGATCACCCGGCGGCGATCTGTATGGGTGACAAGCCTGACGATTTGCCGATCAAATACGTTTTTGACCCGTCGCAGCGGAACCAGGTTGCAAAGTTTCTGGATTACAATGATCTGGTCGAACCCATCGTCAAGGCGCGCGGCGTGGATGCCGCCGCGATCCTGCAGCAGAAGATGGATTTCCTGACCGTCGACGCGGCGGCGGATGCGGATGTCGACCTGACCGGGCTGGACCGAAGCGACATGCGGCGGTTGGCGCGCAATCACTCGGATCGCTTGCCCGAAGCCTATCACGGCCTTGCGCAACTGCTGCGCTGGGCAAGCGACGGGGGGCCGTGGCCGCGTATCACGTCGGATCATCCGGCTTATTTCTACACTTTGCGCGCCGCTGACACGTCGAACCGTGATCTGGTGAACATGCTGCTGGCCGAATTGGCCCCGCTGGATCCACGCCAGATGTTCATCTGCCACAAAGAGCTGTTCTATAGCACCTATTCCAGATGGCCCGAGAGCAAGAAAGCCTATGTTGCCGACTTCCTCGCGCGCGAGTATCAGGTGGACAAGCAAGGGGCCCGTGCCGCGCTGTTCGGCCATGAGCCGGATATGAGCGGTGAAGACCGGGTCAGCGATGACATAATCGCGCGGGTCGGTCCGTGGGGTTCGGTAAGGAAAGGCTGAAATGTTCGGGTTATTGCGCCTTTTGCTGATCTTGTTGGTGATCCAGACGATCGCCTATGTCGCGCTGTCTTTCTACTCGCGCGGGATACGCCGTCGTAAACTGGAAAGCTGGTGGGACGAAAAGGGCAAGACGGGCAATAAGGACGCCTTTGTCGAACGCGGGTTGCATGTGTATGACAATTCGTTCCGGCGCAAACTGATCCTGGGTGTCTATATTGTGCCATGGGTGGCGATTGGCGCGCTGATCTACATCGTGAATTACATGTGAGGGTTTAGGCATGGCCTATGTGAAATGGGCGTTCATTATCATTTTCTGGGGTACGATTGCCGTGATCCTGCAATATTCTCTGCCCCAGCATGACATTGTGCGCATCGTAAACACCTACGAAGAGCGACAGGATCTGAACGACTGGACGCGGATTTTCTGGTCTGAACCCGAAGACCAATCCACCAGCCTGTCCAACCGGGATGTGCAATTCATCCAGGCCGTGCGCGAAAATGGCAAGCCGATCGTGTACCGAAACGAAGACACCGGGTGGGGGTGGCCACCTTATTTCAAGTTCGACACAGCGAACCTTTACACTGAAGCCAATGATGCGAAATCGACCAAAGAAAACCCGAAATGGGTGGTCGTAACTCATTACGGATGGCGAAACGAGTTCATGTCGATCTTCCCCAACGCCATTTTCATCAAACATGTGGAAGGGCCGGATGTGCAGGTCATTCCCTGGTTCAACATCATTTTCCTGACAATTTTTGCCGCGCTGGTCTGGGCGGTTTGGGTGCGCTGGCGCAGGTTCCGAAAGGCCCGAATTGATCCGATGATCGAGAATGTGGAAGACGGCTTTTATGCGGCTGGTGACGCGATTGAAGAACGCCGAAACAGATTTCAGCGCTGGCTGGACAGCTGGAAATCGAAATAGGCCTTAACGTCACGGGCGTGTTTGTGGCACGCCCGTTGGACCAAAGATATCGGCTACCTGACAACAAATTCTGCGTGCAAGGCGCCCGCCGCTTTGATGGTTTTCAAGATATCGATCATATCCTGGGGCGATACCCCCAGCGCATTCAGACCTGCGACAACCTCGGACAGGGTCGTTGCTTCGGGGATTTCGGCAAGGCCGGTTCCTTCTTCCTCTTCGATCCCTGCAATAGTGCGCGGAACGACCACTGTTTCGCCCTTGGCAAACGGATTGGGTTGCACGGCAATCGGTGCTTCCTGAACCGTCAGGGTCAGATTACCCTGAGAGACAGCCACACGCGATATCCGGACTTCCTGCCCCATTACGATGGTGCCAGACCGCTGATCGACCACCACACGCGCCTTTGCTTCCGGCTCGACCAGAATATTCTCGATACGCCCAACGGCATGGGCCGTCGACACTGCCTGAGTTGCAGCAATGTTGAGTTCAACCGTGCCTGAATCGCGCATGATTGCCACAGCTCTGTTGAACTCGGTGTTTATGGCGAATTCGATTCGCGCGGCGGTGGTGAAATCGGGTTCCTTCAACGCAAGGCGCATTTGGGTCAAAGTTGACAAGTCGAACTCAATTTCACGCTCAACACGCGCGCCGGACGGGATCACACCCGAGGTTGGCACCCCACGCACGACCGACGCGGCCTCTCCTTCAGCGGAAACGCCACCTGCAAGGATTGTGCCTTGTGCAACCGCATAGATTTGCCCGTCTGCTGCGTTCAGCGGGGTCATAACCAGTGTCCCACCTAACAAGCTGTTTGAATCGCCTATCGCCGAAACCGTTACATCGATTTGGCCGCCGACTCTGGCAAAAGGCGGCAGACTGGCCGTCACCAGAACGGCTGCCACATTCTTTGGCCGGAAATCCTCGCCCGTTACGTTGACACCCAAACGCTCCAGGATGTTGGACATGATCTCTTCGGTGAAAGGGGAGTTGCGCAATCCGTCACCGGTTCCGTTCAAACCGACAACCAGGCCATAACCAACAAGATCATTACCTCGGACACCGTCGAAATCGACGAGGTCCTTGAGGCGGATTGCCCCCGCCCAGGCCATACCGGGGAGAAGTATCAGGAGAAGTATCAGCACCCTCATCTCAGGAAATTCACCAGCGAAAGGTTCGCATTGCGAACGGTTACCGAATAGAGACTTTCCAACTGAAACTGCACCGTTTGCAATTTCGCCGCTGTTTCATAAGGATCGACCGCGATCAGTTCGTTCCGGCTGAATTCCAGACTGGTTCGGGCCATCGAATTTCGCGTAGCGGCTTGTTCGATGCGGGCTTCGGCGCTGCCGACCTGAGCCCGCAGGTTTACCGTGGCATCCTGTGCGTTGGCCAGATCGACGCCCAGCTGCGTGAACAGGGCGGTGCGCTGGTCGGAAGAAAGAGCCAACGTATTGTCGGTGGCTAATGCTGCTACCGCAACATCCCTCAGGGCTGCCTTGAATGCCGGGTCGGTTGCCGTGAGTGGCAGCGCGACACTTTCATTTTCCGAGATCTGCATAGGAGAGAGCGTAGTGCTCGCACCCTGATAAATCATGGCGTCAAACCCGGCGGGGCTATTGAACCATGTGTCGGCAGCCAGGCGTATGTCGGCGACGGTCACGGCCCCCGTCAGTTGTGTCTTCAACGCAGCCAACAGCGTGTCGGTCGAGGGCAGTGGCGAGACATCCGTGGCCGTACCCGAAAACAGACTGCGTCCACCAACTCGGGTGTTCAGCGCCGATACCATCGTGTCGAGCTCATTCCTGGCATGATCTGATGCCTGTGCATGATTTACAGGCTGATTGGCTGTTCCGTAGGCCAACAGAGACGCGGTCATTTCGCCAACAGAATCTCCAAATGTCTTCAGGCTCAACTGCATGGCATCCGTGAACAGGGCCGCTTCGGCTGTGGCGATGCCAAAGGCGTCGAGCCTGGCAAGCGAGCGGTCCAGATCCAGGATCTGAGAGTAATCTCCACCAAGTCGGCCAGAAATGTCCTGCACTTTGCCGGTGGACATCTCGTAAGAGAGGGTTTCAATCTGTGTTTTGATTTCAGTAGCGCGGGTGCGAAGGGTCATACCGCGCGCCAGATCGCCGATAGCAGTCAAGTTCATGCTCATAACCTCAAAAGCGTTTCCATAAGCTCATCGACGACCGAGATGACGCGTGCGTTTGCTGCGTATGTCTGTTCAATCTGCATGAGGCGCTGTAATTCCTGATCCGTATCGACGCCTTGTTCGGCCTCAATCTGTGACATTTGTTGTTGGCTGTTGCTGGCAAAAGCCTTCCGCTGCTCCGCAGCGTGAGATTGCGCCCCGGCTTTCGACATAAGCGCCTCGGTCAACTCGGCGGCGCGCATGTTTCCAGTGCCAAACAGCCCGCCAGGTACGGCGCGCGCGTCATTCAGAATGGCACCGAAAGCACGCAGTTGCGACGCTTGCCCGGGATCGCCCGGTGTTGCGGCACCCAGCCCCGCGCGGAGCTTCCAGCTGTCGCCGCTGTTGTCGGGGTCCGCAACCGAATTCAGCGAAATGCGCGATGACAGCCCGACAAAGGTAGTCGGGTCGAACCGATTTCCGTTATCTGTGAACAGACCGGGATCTGTCGCAAGTGCTGTGGGATCCAAGCCTGGCGTTTCAAATCGTTCGAAAAGATCGCGGGCAACGGTATCAAGCTGCAACTGTGCTTCAACAGTCAATTCATCACGGACCAAAAACTGGGCTGCCAATGCGCCACCGCGGATTTGCGCAGTGTCCCCGCTGGTGCGCACCGGATTGCCGTTCATAGCCAATCCGGACAACAGACCATTTGCGACCGTCATGTGGGGTTTCGTCTCACCGGTCGTGGAAAAGGTGAACTCGGACGCTTTGCCTTCCAGAAGTATCAACCCGCCGTCTGAATAGAGGGATACCTGATCGTTGGCACGTGGAACAACGTTGACCGGGATCAAAGTATTGACCTGATCGATCAGGACTTGCCGTTGATCCAGCAAGGCCCCGATATCGCCGCCTGAATTTTGAATGGCCGGAATCTTTGCGTTCAGAACTTCGATATCTTTCAGAACCAGGTTCAGGCTTTCGATCTGAGCGCCTATCTTGCGGTCCGCGTCCGAGCGTGCCTGTCGCACGCCCTCAGAAGCCGCATTCAGCTCTGCCGCAAGATCGCGCGCCGCGCGCGCCACTTGATCAAATCTTTCGATCGAGTCGGGGAGACTGGCTGCGGTGATGAAGCTGTTTTCCAAGGAAGACATACGGCTGGCAAGGGATGGCGTGCTGTCTACTGTTCCCACAAAGCTTTCGAACCGTGAACGGAAATCCGAAATGGTGGATTGAAAGGCAAGCTCGGCGTCTGACGACCGTCTGTTGGCCGTCAGAACCGGATCCTGATGCCGGGTTACCCCAACCGTACGCACGCCATTGCCAGATATGGGACTTGTCGCCAGTTCAAGGGACCTGCGCGCATAGCCCGGTGTCAGGGCATTCGCGATATTCCCCGAGACCACAGCTGCCCCGCGACTGGCCGCTGTCAGCCCACCCAATGCGTTATTGAGTGCCGTCGACATATTCATGAGGCCGCTCCTTTCCTTTGGTCAGCGACTGGATCAGCGCTTCAAGTTAGTCGTTTCCTGAAGCATCTCGTCCACCGTCTGGATCACCGTGGCACTGGATGAATAGGCGCGTTGTGTCTGGATCAGAGATGTCAGCTCGGTTGCCACATCCGTGGTGGATTCTTCGCGTGCGAAGGAAACGATATCACCGGTTGGGCCTTCGCCCGCGTTCCACAGAAAGAACGTGCCGCTTTCGCGGGAAGGCGCGTATGTTTGACTGTCCAGCGCTGTCAGGCCGTTAGGATTGGGAACATCGGCCAGCGGGATCTGGAACATTCGGCGGCTGACGCCGGTATCGTAGAATGCATAGACATAGCCACTTTCATCGACCTGAACGCTGGTCATCGTACCAACGGCAGAACCGTCCCGCGTGATTGAAACCGGAGCGAATGTATCGGATAGCTGAGTAATACCATCGGCATCGCCGATCAGCCCGATATTGACCTCCATCGGGCCGCCAGCGACGTTGACCATGACGCTGCCGGTTGCCGGATCGTAAGCGCCGCCGGTTACAGGGGCGACGCTGGCCAGTGTGCCACCGGCTGTTCGATTGTCGGTAAACGTCAAAGTATATTCCCCGATAACCGCGCCACCGGATGCCGAATCGCGCAGAACCATGGTCCATTCATTGCTGCTGCCAGTTGCCGGAACGGTCGGGATCAGTTGAATATCAATACTTTCGGATTTCCCGAGGTTGTCGAAATACTCGACTGACAAAGGTTGTGTATCGCCCGGCGCACCCGCATCTGTTGCCGTTGCGGGAAGGTTCATACGCAGGTTCATCTTTGTCGTTGGGGCACCGGACAACTGATTGACGCTCAACTGAATTGGTTCAAGCGCGGCGGGCGTGTCGCGTGGAACGGGCGGGATGGATCCGTCTGCCGCAGCACGCCATCCCAATAGAACTAGACCGGATTCGGTCACCAGGTATCCTTCGTCGTTGGTCCGGAAGGATCCCGTGGTCGTCAACAACATCTCGTTCGAATTTGCTCCGACCTGCGAGCTGGATCGTACCGGCAACATGCCGCGCCCACGAACTGCCAAATCGGTAGAGTTGCTGGTTGTCACCAGTGATCCGCGCTGATCAATCAGGCGCTGGCTGGTCGTGCGAACGCCCCCTGCCGAATAACTGCCACCCTGGCCAGACGTGACCATAGAATGAAAGTCAGTTTCCACCCGTTTGTATCCGTAGGTGGAAGAGTTTGCGATGTTGTCGGAAATCGTGGCCAGCCTGTTGGCGTTGGCCTTCAACGCCGCCACACCGGCATTCAGCGAAGAGGAAATGGTCATTGGCCCGCCTTTCTGTTGCGTCAAGCTTTGATGCAACAGGTAACGCGCTGCCCCTTAACAGCGCGCTAACAGGTAAAATGCGTTCTATCCTTTAGGGTCGACGCAGAAATATCACTTCGATTCTGTTGTTCCGAACCGCCATCGGATTGTCGGTGAAGAGTTTTCGGTCAGCATGACCTGTGACGCGATCCATTCGGCTTGCCGCCACGCCTTTGTCCTGTAACAGCTGGCGGACTGATTGCGCCCGGGCAGTGGACAGATCCCAGGCGGTATTGCGAACCTGCACAACAGGAGATGCGCTGACATGGCCTGTGACAGCAATCGGGTTGGTCACCAGATCCGAAGAGCGCGCTATGATCAAAGCAAGCGCCCGCATGATCCCATTTGGTTTTTCGGAACCGGTTTCGAACAGTGGCTGGGTGTCCGTATCGAATAGCTCAACGACAAATCCTTCGTCGGTGACGCGTGTCACGATATGCCTGAGAAGCTTATCCGACACCTCACTTTCACCGTTTCGCCCCAAAAGCCGAGCTTCAAGCGTCGAGAAGTCTTCGGCGTCACCTTTGCCACCACCGTTGGCATCCAAACCGGTTGACCCGCGCGCCTGACGGGATTCAGTTGCGTGTTTGGTGCTGGCCCCGGCACCATCCCGCAGCAATGTCTTTTCCGACAACATACTGTCGCCGCCAAAGGCACCATCTCCGCCGCCGGATTCGGGGCTCAGGGGGATTGTGGGGGCGAAGTAATCCGCCAGCCCTTTGCGTTGCTGTTCAGTTGTCGCGTTCAGCAGCCACATCAACATGAAGAAGGCCATCATGGCCGTGACAAAGTCGGCATATGCAACTTTCCACGCCCCACCGTGGTGACCATCACCACCCGATACACGCTTCTTCTTGATGATGATTGGCGCCGCATTGGTCTGCGCACCCATCTCCACCACCTATGTTATCACCCGACTATCTGCCTAGCAGCGCAGGTCTTAAGGTGGCCTTAATACTTAAAACTGTTCAGAGTTCCGCCTAGCGTGGCAAGCTGATCGATGCACGGCGCAGTATCAATGACAGGCGATCAAAACTGTTTTCGATTCCCTCAGACTCCGGTTTGGCGAAAAAGGCGTCCAGTTCCTCATGGACGCGAACGGCCTGATCCAGCAGCGGATCAGACCCTTCGGCGTACAGCCCGGCCTTGATCATTACTTCGGACTGCTCGTAACTGCCCACGAGTTTTCGGGTTTCGGTGATCATCTGGTTCTCGGCCTCTGATGCGGCTCCCGGCAGGCTCCGCGACACAGATCTGCTGACGTCAATGGCCGGGAAACGCCCCCGTTCGGCGATGTCACGGCTGAGCACAATGTGCCCGTCCAAAACGCCGCGCAGAATGTCGGCGATGGGTTCATCCATGTCCGAACCGGCCACCAAAACGCTGAACACTGAGGTAATATCCCCCTGCTCCTGCGTTCCGGGACCTGCGCGTTCGCAAAGACTGGCAATCAGGGGTGTGACAGAGGGTGGATATCCCCGCAAAGACGGCGACTCCCCCATAGAAACGGCAATTTCACGATGCGCCTCGGCGAAGCGGGTCACAGAATCAGCAAGAAAAAGAACGTTCAGACCCAGATCCCGCAGATACTCAGCCGTCGACATGGCCGACCAGGCACACCGCCTGCGCGCCAATGCTGACTGGTCAGAGGTGGCGGCCACCACGATTGTGCGTTTCATGGCTTCGGGACCAATGGCCTGCGCGACAAATTCATTCACCTCGCGTCCGCGCTCGCCAATCAACGCGACTACGACGACGTCGGTCTGCATGGACCGGGCCAGTGTGGAAAGCAGGGTCGATTTTCCAACACCCGATCCGGCAAACAACCCCACCCGTTGCCCGCGCACGATGGGCAACACAGTGTTGAGAACCGACAAGCCGGTGGCCATCCTCTGCCCCAAGGGTTTGCGCGTCACGGCTGGTGGAGGGGCCTCCATGATATCGCGCGTTTGCGATCCGCTCAGCAACGGTTTTCCATCCAAGGACCTGCCAAAGGGGTCGATTACACGTCCAAGCCAGTGCAATCCCGGTGCAAAATCCGGTGAAGGGTCAAGGTAGACGCGATCCCCCAGGCTGACCCCATCGGGGGCCGCATTGGGAAGCATTTTGATATGGTCGGCACTGACATGAAGCACCTCACCCGCAAGATCGGACCCCACGCGCCGCCGCAATGTCAGCAAATCCCCGACCCGGGCTTGCGTGTTCAAACCACCGATTTCGATCAGACCCTGCGCGACACCGGTGACGAGTCCCACGTGACGGACTGCGGTCATCCTGTCGAGTTCGTGTTTCAGAAGTACCGGGTCGAGATCAGACATCGTGGAGTCTCCAACTGAGTGCTGAAAACGGTTTTTAAAGGAATCGGGGTTAAGCCTTGATTGAAATTGATCGAGGGAGAAGCCCCGATGTTCTATGACCTGAACGTCTTTAAGACAGCGTACGCAATGGCAACCCATGCCGGGCAACGGCAGGCGATCATTGCGCGCAACATGGCCAATGCCGATACGCCGGGCTATCAGCCGCGCGATATCGAGGCCTTTCAGAAAGCTTTCGAAACCACCGGGCATGAAGTGACCATGGACGCCACGCGGCCGGGCCATCTGCATGGCAGTATCGGTGCGCAAAACTGGGCTGAGGTTGAAGCTGTCCCATCAGGTGATCCCAATGGCAATGGTGTGTCGCTTGAGGAAGAGATGCTTAAATCGGTCGAGGTCAAACGACAGCACGACCGAGCGCTGGCGATCTACAAATCCTCAATGGACATTCTGCGCACCAGTTTGGGTCGCGGATAAGGGGCGGCAGGTATGAGCGATTTTTCCCATTCCCTTGCTGCGTCAGCCAGTGCTTTGCGCGCGCAATCCGCGCGGTTGCGGCATGTGTCCGAAAACATCTCGAACGCGGACACGCCCGGCTATCGGCGCAAAACCGTACCGTTTGAAACCGTGCAGAAAAACGGTGGGGACATGGTGCAGGCTGGCCGTGTGACGCTTGACCAGCGTTCGCTGAGCCGCATCTACGACCCCGGTCATCCGTTGGCAGATGAAAGTGGTCACTACCAAGGCTCAAACGTCGATTTGATGATTGAAATCGCGGACGCGCGGGAAGCCCAGCGCAGTTATGAGGCCAACCTAAAGATGTTTGATCAGACGCGGCAGATGTCGTCGTCGCTGATGGAATTGCTCAGAAAATAAGGACAGCCAGAATGGATATCCGATCACTGAACGCCGCGCAGAATTATGCCGGCGCACGCTCTGCCACACAGGCCGATCCCGATCATGGCGGGGCGGCACAAGGATTGAGGGCGACCTTTCAGGACTTTGCAGCCACGCTGAGACACAGCGAACAGATATCTCAGTCTGCGATGGTCGGTCAGGCTGATCCCCATGCACTGGTTCAGGCGCTGGCCCAGACCGAACTGGCGGTAGAAACCGCAGTGATCGTCCGCAACAAAGTGGTCGAAGCCTATCAGGAAATCCTAAGAATGCCGGTCTGACCCGATGCTCAGCGAGGGGCTTTTTTATGACATCGTTCGTCAGGCGTTATGGGTTGCGGTCATCACATCCGTCCCGATCCTTGCCGTGGCTCTGGTTTCTGGCCTGGTTGTCGGTCTGTTCCAGGCGCTGACCTCGATTCAAGAGATGACCCTGACTTTCGTTCCCAAGTTGATCGCCATTGTCGTCGTGTTCTGGATTTCGATGGGGTTCATGACTCAGACCTTTGTTACGTTTTTTACCGGAACGCTTGTTCCCTTGATTGCTGGAGGCCGCTGATGGACACGGCTTACGTCACCTTGTCACGTCAGTCCGGGCTGATGAGTGAAATGCGGCTGGTGGCGAATAACATCGCAAATGCCAACACGACCGGATATCGCCAGCAGGGGCTGGTGTTTTCGGAATACGTGCGGGACATTCCGAACAATCCGTCTCTCTCCATGAGCCGGGCCGAGGCGCGCAACACGTCACTGCAACAAGGCGTGCTTACGGAAACCGGAGGGCAGTTTGATTTCGCCCTCGAAGGGGAGGGGTTTTTCATGGTTGAAACCCCGGATGGCAACCGGCTGACGCGTGCGGGCAGCTTCTTGCCAAATGCCGAAGGCGATCTGGTTGCGATGGATGGTGCGCGTGTTCTGGATGCCAACGGTGCCCCGGTCTTTATCCCGCCCGATGCAGCTTCGATTGATGTCGGCAGTGATGGAACGTTGAGTGTCAACGGCCAATTTCTGGGCCAGTTGGGCGTTTTCAATGTCGCTGATCCGCAGGAGCTAATACGCGAAGGAAATACACGGTTTCGTGCCAATGGTGCGATAGACCCGGTTGATGAACCCGTTGTTTTGCATCGCTTTCTCGAAGGTTCAAACGTCAACGCCATTCAGCAGGTGACCCGCTTGGTGGAAATCCAGCGCGCCTATGAGCTGGGACAAAGCTTTCTTGACAGCGAAGACGAACGCGTGCGCGGGGCGCTCAAGGCGCTTATGCGCTGAACGGTAAAAGGAGAGTTTGACATGCGAGCCCTGAAAATTGCCGCCACCGGAATGACCGCGCAACAGATGCGGGTCGAAACGATTTCGAACAACCTGGCAAACATGAACACCACCGGCTACAACGCCCGCCGGGCCGAATTTGCCGATTTGCATTATCAACAGATGGCGCGCGCCGGAACCGTAAACGCCTCGGACGGAACAGTATTGCCGACGGGTATTCAATTTGGTCTGGGCGTGCGGCCCGCAGCTGTTACCGTGCAACTGGAACAAGGTGCTTTGTCAGCCACCGGCAGTGATCTTGACGTGGCGATCGAGGGGCGCGGATATCTGGAAGTCACGCTGCCCAGCGGTCAGTCCGCGTATACGCGTGACGGCAGCCTCAAGCGGTCGGCAGAGGGTCTCATTGTCACCTCCGACGGTTATGCGGTTTCGCCGGAACTCACCGTTCCCGACGACGCACGGTCAATTTCGATCAATGCCGCTGGCGAGGTCTATGCTTATTTCGACGACTCTCCCGAGGGGCAGTTGCTGGGTGAGTTTGTCCTTGCCAGCTTTTCGAACGCCAAGGGGCTGGAAGCCATTGGCAGCAATCTGTTCAAGGAGACCGAGGCGTCGGGTGCCCAGGTGCTGGGAACTCCGGGAAGTGATGGGCTGGGCACATTGCGGCAGGGCTATCTGGAAGACAGCTCGGTCGATGCAGTGCGCGAGGTAACCGAACTTATCGAGGCGCAGCGCGGCTATGAGATGAATGCCAAGGTGATCTCAGCTGTGGATCAAATGATGAGCGCGACAACGCAGGTGCGATGATGCGAGGACTCGGCATATATTTGGCACTACTGGCTCCAATCGCAGCACAGGCTGACATTGTGGTCCCAACTCGCACGATCCGGGCCAAGGAGATCATTTCTGCAACTGATTTGAAAACAAGCTCGACGGATGTCCCCGGTGCGGTGACTGACCCTAATCTTCTGATCGGGCAAGAGGCGCGGGTGGCACTGTATCCCGGCAGGCCGGTCCGAGAAATTGATGTACGCCCCCCCGCCATCGTTGACCGCAACGATCTGGTCGTCCTGATATTCGACCGCCAAGCCTTGTCGATAACTGCGGAAGGCCGCGCCTTGGGGCGTGGCGCTGCTGGGGATCGCATCCGGGTCATGAACCTGTCGTCCAGAACAACTGTAACCGGCCAAATCCGCGCGGATGGCCAAGTCGAGGTTAAGTGATGACCGGACTGTCGAAAACTCTCCTTCTCATAGCTTTGTCTTTGGCCGCGTGTGGTCGTCTGGATCATCTTGGCAAGCCCCCGAGTTTTACACCAAACGAAGAATCTCCCGAGCAGGTTGCCATGCTGTGGCCGGGTCTGCCCTTGCACACGCAACCACAACGCACCGTTGACCGCTCATCTCTCTGGAGCGGAGGGCAGCAATCGTTGCTGGGCGACCAGCGGGCGATCAAGAAAGGTGACATTCTGACAGTGGTCATCGAGCTGGATGAAAAAGCTGAGATATCAAACAACACCAGACGGTCCAGATCAGGCTCGGAAAACCTTGAGATTCCTGGCCTCTTTGGTTTGCCTCAGCGCGCGCAGAAACACTTATCTGACGGGGCTTCGCTGGATGATGCCGTGTCAATCGAAGCGGATTCCTCAAGTTCCGGGCGGGGATCTGTGAGGCGAAACGAGAAACTGACACTGCGTGTCGCCGCGACGGTCCTGGATGTTCTGCCGAACGGGGTTCTTTCGATATCCGGCTCGCAGGAATTGCGGGTCAATTTTGAACTGCGCGAGCTTTTGGTAGCCGGGTATGTGCGCCCTCAGGATATCTCACGTCAAAACGAAGTTACCTACGACAAGATCGCCTCGGCGCGGGTGTCTTATGGTGGAAGAGGTCAGATTACGGATGTTCAGCAACCCCGATATGGCCAACAAGTTCTTGATTCACTCTTGCCGTTCTGAGGTGCGACCGTGATAGCAAAACTGGTTCCAGTCGGTTTCCTGATTGTTGGCCTGGGTGCGGGTGTCGGTGCCGGGCTGTTTTTGTCACCTTCGGGCAAGCCCGACAAAACAACCGCCGAAAAAGAAGTGGCAAAAGAAGAGAAAGCCGATCACGGGAAGTCTGAAAAGTCCAAGGAAAAAAAGCCCGCCTATGCGTACTTAAAGTTGACCAAGCATTTTGTCGTTCCGGTGGTTGCGGACGACGAAATCGAGGCGATGGTCACTTTGTCCCTCAGCCTTGAGGCGAACACAGCAATTGAAGAAACGTTTTATTCCATTGAACCCAAGCTGCGGGATGGCTTTCTTCAGGTTCTGTTTGATCACGCAAATACCGGGGGTTTTGATGGGACGTTCACCGAATCCCGAAATCTGGATGTCTTGCGTAAGTCCCTGTTGGAAGAGGCAAAAAAAGAACTGGGTGAAGATGTTTCAAAAGTGCTGATCATGAGCGTGAACCGTCAAGATACCTGACGAAGTTCGCTTCACGGTGCGGATCCGGCCAGCATTAACGGGTTTGCTTTCGGGCAACGGCCTGCCGATGGCTTTTCAGCTGCTGCTCTCGCAGGGTTGCGACGGCTTGTTTGCGTCCAAAAGCAATTCTGAGCGCCTCCATACCGGCAAGTTTCTGAGCGCGCGTTTGGGCAAGTCGCATGTTCAACGCGCGGCGCGTGGCAGATTCCCAGCCACGCCAAAGAATGTCGCCCCCCGATATCTGATATCCTTCAGTCAAACCGCTGGCTTTGCGCATCTGGTCAAGCTGATGATCCAGTTTCGCCAATTGGTGCTGAATTCTGACCTCGGCCTCGAGGATCGGGCGGAGTGTCTGAAATTGCTTCTGGAAAGCGACGTCGGCTATTTTTTCCAGCCCGTTTAACTGAGTGTCTTTCATCGGATCTGCTCCTTTGCACGTTTCCGCATCGCTTCGGCGAACCTGATTGCAGCGGCAACGGGGCGATAATGCTCTTCGGCGATCTCCTGCCCGATGTTGACAGTTGCGTGAAGCGCACGCGCCGTCGGAGGGTCCGAGTGTATAGGAACGCCAGCCTGACCCGCAGCAGAACGGATGGAAGAGGCCACTGCATCCGCACCCTTGGCGACACAAACAGGAGCACTGCCTGTAGCCCTCGACCATTTCAGCGCAACGGCAAAATGGGTGGGATTTACGATGACAACATCCGCGCCCGGAACATCTGCCATCATCTGGCTCGAGGCGATCTCCTGTGCACGTTGACGGCGGTGTTGCTTTACATACGGGTCGCCTTCAGCGTCCTTAGTTTCATCCTGGAGCTCTTTACGCGACATGCGGTTCTTGCGCATGTGCTCGGCGTATTGCCACAGAAAGTCGATAACGCCGATGCACAGGGCGATGGCAACCACAATGAACAGGAAGCGAAACAACAGGTTCATCATCAGCAGTATGGATGACGTTGCCGGGGCCGCGCTGGCAGACAGAATTTCGGCCAGGTTCGACTTGATGAAAAGTGCGAGGCACAGGCTGTAGATCGCCAGTTTGGTTGTACTCTTGGCAAACTCGAACAAACCACCGCGCCCGAACTTGTTTTTGGCATTCGAAACAAGGGATATCCGCGAAAGCTTTGGCTTCAGTTTGCTGGGGGCGAACACCAGCGTGCGCTGAGCAATCAGGTTTAACAGAACGGCCACCGCTGGCAGGCAGAATAACAAGGCAATGGGTGGCAATGCGCTACTCAGAATTTCGGCAACCGTTGCTGCCGCAGGTCCGGTTTTCAGAAGGTTCGCGATCTGGTCGGATTGGTCCATAAGGACCATGAACAGAGTTCCCAATTGCGCGACCGCGTACTGCCCTGCCGCCAACAATGCGATCAGCAGTCCGGTATATGCCGCGACTACCGACAAGTCGTTGGACTTGGGAACTTCACCCTTTTCACGGGCTTTCTGGAGCTTTTGCGGCGTCGGCTCGTATGACTTGTCGCTGTCGTCATCGGCGCCGCTCATCGCTGGTCTCCGATCGGGTTCATGAAGAAGGCAAACAGCGCGTCCGACCAAACAGAGAGGATCAATGGTGCACCCGCAAACAGCAGAAACAGCCCTGCAAATGTTATTGCTGGCGCGCCCACAAAGGCAACCATCAGTTGCGGCATGGCCCGGTTGATGACCCCAAGTGCGAGGTTGTAGATCAACGAGGCGATGACGAATGGCGTTGCCAGCGAGAAGGCCAACACAAAGCTGCGTGAGATTTGTTGCACACCCCAATGGGACAAATCCGGCGCGCTTGGTGCTAACCCCATGGGGAACAAGGTATAACTCTGGATCAAAAACTGCGCGGCCCGAACGTGCAAGCCCATGATGACGGCAAGCGTCAACCCCGCGATCGTTAGCAGATATCCCATCGCCGGAACAGGATCAGCGGCCGCCGCGCCAAGCAATTGTGACAACGACGTGGATTGTGCGGCGATAGATCCGGCTGTTTGCAGCGCCAAAACAAACAGCCGCAGCCCTGTTCCAAGCGCCAGCCCAATCAGGATTTCTGTCCCAACCAGCCGTCCCAGCGTCCACAGGCTGGGAGACAGGTCTATAGGTTGAGTTGCCTTAAAAACGATCAGGGTAAAGGCGACGGAAATCCCCAGTTTCATCCGTGTTGGAATGCTGCGTTCACCGAATGCGGGCAGCAGTGAAACCAAAGCTGAGACGCGCAGAAACACCGCAAAGGCCTGCCAGAGCGGTTCGGCCAGCTGCGTCAACAATTCTGGCGGCAACGCGATCACGCTGGAACAGTTCCTACCAGCGCGGGTTTGGCTTCCAATCCGATTTCCTCAAAGGACAGAACCGGGTTTGAAACGCCGCGCGCATACATGATCGTACGCAACAATCGGCGTCGCCGGGACGAGGTCACGACCGCAGGAAACAGACCGTTATCCGCAGATCTGGCGATGCTGCTGACCATGCCATCGGCCAGCTTGTTAAAAAGGTTAGGCGGTAGCGCGACATCCAACCCGGCACTGGGCGCGTCGACCTGGTAGGTGGTGAACGTTTCCTCCCATTCGGGGGCCAGTTGGATTAGCGGAATCGAGCCATCCTCACGCTTCATGTCTGCGACCAGTTGAAAGCCGAGACGCTGGCGAACCAATTCGCAGATGCCTTCAGGTTGGGTGGTTGTCAGCCGCGCTTCGGCCACGCTTTCGAGGATCAGAACCATGTTCCGGATCGAAACCCGTTCCTCCAGAAGCAGTCGCAGAACGGCGTGCAATGTGTCGATTGGCACTTTGTCGGGGATCAATTCATCCAGCAATTTGCGGTTTGCTTCAGCCCGAACTTGGTCGCTCAGACGAGTCATTTCGGTCAGCAGGCGGCGCAGGGATTTCAAGGTCAGCAGGCGTGAGAAGTTCTGTTTGATGATCTCAAGCAGGTGCGTGGCCAGAATCTCGGGCGGCGAGAC
>NZ_JBXWSG010000051.1:0-25445 GCF_059613305.1 Ruegeria sp. BHSB056
GTCATCGGCAAGGCCGGGTCCGGCAAAACGTTGCTACTGGCCGAACTTTACAAAGCGCTGGCTGAGACCGGTGTTCAGGTCGTGTCCGGCGATTACGAAAGCCGGAAATCCAGAGACAAGCGCAGCCTTGCTATTCTGGCCCCCACGAACAAAGCCGCAAGTGTTCTGCGCCTTCGCGGTGTTCCGGCAACCACTATTCACCGCATCCTTTATACGCCGGTCTATGACCCGGAATACGAGCGTATCGCCGAGTGGCTGGCCGGAAATGATGAGCGCCCCGAGATCGAAGGTCTGACAGACGAAGCTTTGGACCGTGCTGCTGCGTTTTATCGTAACAACAAATCGATACCCGGAGCGCTGGCCGCAGCCGGATTGCGCGGTTCAGATTTCATTACCGGTTGGAAACGCCGTGAGGAACCGCTGGATATCGGGTTTGTCGATGAGGCGTCGATGCTGGATGATCGTCAGTTCGAGGACCTGAAAGAGATATTCCCGACCCTTCTACTGTTCGGTGATCCCGCACAGCTGGCTCCGGTCAATCAGTCCGGCAGCATGGTGTTTGAAGCCTTGCCCGAGCCGCGAAAGCTGACGCTTCAGCGTGTGCATCGGCAGGACGCGGATAACCCGATTCTGAATCTGGCGCACGCTCTTGGCGATCCGTCGATGGGATTTGAAGAATTTGAGCGTCTGGTCGAAGACACAGCCCGGCGGGATGACAGGGTCGTTTGGGGGCAGCGGGTCGAAGTTGATCTGATGGCGCGCAGCCCGGTTCTGGTCTGGCGCAACGCCACGCGCATTCGTTTAATACAGGCGTTCAGGCAAGTTCACGGCGCGCCGGATACCGAGCTTTTGGAAGGTGAGCCGCTGATCTGCGACGGGATCGAGTTGCCGTTGAAGCACCGCAAGAAGCGGTTGGATCTTGAGGCGCGCGGCCTGATCAAAGGGGCCCAGGTTGTCTATCTTGGCCCCGGTCGTAAGCCTGGGTTTTCGCGCTTGCATGTGATGGGAGCCGAAGACCCTCAGGTCAGCGCTGCGTCGATTGTCCAGATCGAAAAACCGGATGAGGAAGAGCCGTTCATTCCTTTTGCCGCTCGCATGGGGGCAACGTTTTTGCACGGGGCTGCTGTGACGATACACAAGGCGCAAGGATCACAGTGGGACACGGTTCAGGTGTTTGCCCCCGACATTTACGCCGCCGCCCGTATGGGTCGTTCCGAGGCCGGGCAACCTTTGTGGAAGCGTTTGGCTTATGTTGCGATCACCCGCGCACAAGAGCGTTTGATCTGGGTGGTTCGCAATCGATTGTCAAAACCGACCCACCCGTTACAGATAGATGATTTGCGCGCGGTCCCCGCAGTTTCACTCACACTGGAGACAGAAGAGACATGGGTTCCATAATCGTAACTGGTGCAAGCTCTGGCATCGGTCGGGCCACCGCCGAGCTTTTTCTGGTACAGGGCTGGACGGTCGGGCTGCTGGCGCGCAGCGCGGACAAGCTGAATGCCCTCGCGCAGGAATACCCGGCGGCCATAGCATTGCCCGCAGATGTGACCGACCCGGACGCAGTCAAACAGGCGTTCCACGCCTTCACGGAGCGGGCAGGGCGACTTGATGTTGTGTTTAACAATGCTGGGATTTTTGCCCGCGGCGGCACAATCGACGAAATCGCGTTGGACGATTGGTATCAAACCGTCAACGTCAATCTGAACGGTATGTTTCTATGCGCGCGCGAGGCCTTTGGGATCATGCGTCATCAAAGCCCGCAGGGCGGGCGGATCATCAATAACGGCTCGATTGCAGCGCATGTTCCGCGCCCGAATTCTGTACACTATTCAGCGACCAAACATGCCGTTACCGGGCTGACGCGCAGCCTTTCACTGGATGGGCGATCATTTGGAATTGCATGTGGTCAGATCGACATCGGCAACGCACGCACGCAGATGGTTCAGGATCTGGTGGATGCGGCGCAGTCGGCAGGCCAGACGCCGGACCCAACCATGGCAGTTGAGGATGCCGCGCGGTCTGTTCTGCATATGGCCACCCTGCCACCCGAAGCAAATGTGCAGTTCATGACGGTCATGGCCACGACCATGCCCTATATCGGCAGGGGGTGAGTGTCAGTTTTCCCGCAACAGACGGAACGCTGTCGACGCGCCCCAACCTGCTGCAATTGCGATAACCAATGACATCAGCCCGTACCAAACGGGTTGCTGACGGGACATGTTGTACAGAAACCGCTCTAACCCGACTTTGCGGACATCGATTGTGGTTTCGTATTGCGATACAACCTCTCCTCCGCGGGTCAGGAAGATCCGGGCGGAATAATCCCCTTCGGTCAGGTCCGCGGGCATGTCGATTGACGTCCGGAACAAGGTTTGTTCGTCCACGGCCACTGTGTTCTCACGGATGGAATACAGCTGTTCGGATTCACGGATACGGATTACGGCATCTGCAAAATCCTGAGCACCACGGATGTGCATCGCCGCTCCGACAGACCGGATCGCGCGTTCAATCGAAATGCGGTGACGCAGGTCTTCGGTATCGGTCAGTATTTGATCTAACGGTTCGCTGGTGGCAACTGCGTAGAAACTTGGTGCCAAGTCGACCAGCACGCTATCGGTGTTTACCCAAATCCCCAGCTTTCGTTCCTTGCGGCGAACCGTGACAGGCTCGGACGGGCCAGCAACTGCGACGATAACCGCGACCGGTGGGCCTGGGGGAATAGGGGTTTCCCGTTTGATGGCCCCGAAGATGAGGATCTCGGACCCGTCAAAGTCGGCGGTGATCGCAACACGATCCTGGCTGAGGCCCAGGACAACCTGCTCTTCATCGGCTGCGGCGGGCAGGCTGAACAGGCACAAAGCGGCAAAGACATAGCGCAGCATTCTCAATGCCCCCCGCTGTTGCCAAGCGAATAAAGCTCGGATGGTTCAAGAAGCAGATCAAGGGCCAGCTTGCCGCAGACAACCAAAACCAGCGCGGCCAATAGAACGCGCAGCTGTTCAGCCGGCATGCGCGAACCGATTACGGTTCCGATCTGGGCGCCAACGACGCCTCCGACCAGCAGCAAAACCGCCAGGACAATGTCCACAGTATAGTTGGTGGTCGCGTGCAGCATTGTTGTAAATGCAGTTACAAAGATGATCTGAAACAACGATGTGCCGACAACGACTTTGGTAGGCATTCCCAGCAGGTAGATCATCGCCGGGACCATGATGAAACCGCCACCGACACCCATGATCGCGGACAAGACCCCGACGCTTAGACCAACCACAGCCGGTGGAATGACCGAGATATACAGACCTGATGTGCGAAAGCGCATCTTGAAGGGCATTGAATGAACCCAGCCACGTTGGCGGCGCTTAGCTGGCGCTGCCCCGCCTTTCTTGGCTTTGCGCAGCGCCCTCAGGCTTTCGATGAACATCAGACTGCCAATGATACCAAGGAAGACCACGTAACAAAGGGTTACCAGAAGGTCGACCTGGCCCAGGCTTTTTAGGTAGTTAAAGACAACAACACCCAACGCAGCCCCGATCAGACCACCTGTTAACAATACCGTACCCATCTTGAGGTCTACGGTCTTTCGTCGAAAATGGGCCAGCACCCCGGAAAAAGACGAGGCAACAATCTGATTGGCCTCGGTCGCAACCGCAACAGCCGGTGGTATGCCAATGAAGAACAGCAGCGGCGTCATGAGGAACCCGCCGCCGACCCCGAACATCCCCGACAGAATTCCAACCATTCCACCCAGACCAAGGAGTAGAAATGCATTTACCGAGACTTCGGCTATGGGCAGGTAAATATGCATGATACCGTCACTTTGCGCTGGGTCTTGGCTTGCCTTCTATCACACTCGAGTTCAAGAGCGGTAATTGTCGCGTGGCGCGGATCAATCAACATCATACCCCTCCCGGTTCTGCCAGAGAAAAGATCTCTATTGGCGGCAACAGAAGGTCAAATCCGATCTTTCCGGCAACACTCATGACAAGAAGCGCGAGTAGAATGCGCAGCTGTTCTGCTTTCAGACGCGCACCGATCTGCGTCCCCAACTGTGCGCCCAGAACTCCGCCGGTCAACAGGAACAGGGCAAGGACGATGTCGACGCTGAAATTTGTCGACGCATGTATCATGGTTGTGAAACCGGCGACGAAAATGATCTGGAACAGGGATGTCCCGATGACCACTTTGGTCGGGATGCCAAGAACATAGATCATCGCGGGCACCATGATGAACCCTCCGCCGACACCCATGATCGCAGACAGGATGCCAACGCCAAACCCGACCAGCGCAGGTGGTATAACCGAGATATAAAGGCTTGATGCCCGAAACCGCATCTTGAAGGGCAGTGTGTGAACCCATGTACGCTGGCGTCGCTTGGGGGCTGGTTGAGTACCGGACTTGCTGGCCTTTCGGATTGCGGCAAGGCTTTCGATGAACATGAGGGTCCCGATGGCCCCCAGAAACACGACGTAGCAAATCTGTACAGCCAGATCGACCTGACCGAGGTGTTTGAGAAAATTGAAAACCAGCATACCCAGGGCCGCGCCAAACAACCCTCCGGTCAGCAGAACGCTTCCCATCTTTAGGTCCACGGTCTTGCGCCTGAGATGCGCCAGCAATCCCGAAATAGAAGAGGCGACAACCTGATTGGCCGATGTGGCCACGGCAACCGCCGGGGGAATGCCGATAAAAAACAGCAGCGGAGTGATCAAAAATCCTCCGCCGACCCCGAACATGCCAGATAAAACACCGACGACCCCACCGATCCCCAACAGCAGGAATGGGCTGACAGAAACTTCGGCTATGGGAAGGTATACGTGCATACCCTCTTAGAACGGTTGCGGCATGCAAAATCAACTCTGCATGCCGCCTTGCAGCGAACAGGACCGAAACTCATTTCGGAACTGGCCTTATTAGCGCTCCTTGATGTAGGGCTCTCCGCCTGCACGCGGTGGTACGGCCTTGCCAACAAACCCGGCCAGAATAACCACTGTCAGAATATAGGGCAGGGCATCCATCACCTGGACCGGAATCACTATGCCGCCAAGATCGATGTTCTGGAACCGAAGTGCTACGGCCTGAAGCAGGCCAAACAGCAAACAGGCCCACATGGCGTGCCACGGGCGCCATTTGGCAAAGATCAGGGCAGCCAGTGCAATAAAGCCGCGACCAGCGGTCATTTCCTTGACGAACCCAGCCTGCAAAGCCGTTGCCAGGTAAGCACCTGCAATACCACAAAGTACACCACAGATCGCAACGGCTGCGAAACGTAGGCCAACCACGGACACGCCTGCTGTGTCGACCGCTGCCGGGTTTTCACCCACAGCCCGCAGGCGCAGGCCGAACCGTGTGCGGAAGAGCACCCACCATGTCGCTGGGACCATCAGGAATGCCACATAAACAAGGATGGAATGGCCTGAGAGCAGTTCGGAATAGATCGGGCCGACAATCGGAACCCCTCCAAGCGCATCGGAAAATGGAAAGTTGATGGGTTCGAACCGGCCGCCACCAAAGAGCGAGGGCGTGCGACCGCCCTGCTGGAACCAGCTTTGGGCGACGAGCACTGTCAGGCCCGAGGCGAGAAAGTTGATGGCGACACCCGAGATGAGCTGGTTGCCCCGGAAGGTTATCGATGCCAACCCGTGCAGCCCTGATAGCGCCAATGAGGATCCGATGCCAGCCAGCAATCCCAGCCAGACTGAACCGGTAACCGCCGCGACAGCCGCAGAAAAGAACGCGGCCACCAGCATTTTGCCTTCCAAACCGATGTCGAAAATACCTGCCCGTTCCGAGTACAGACCCGCCAAACAGGCCAGCAAAAGCGGCGTGGACAGGCGGATGGTCGAATCCAGAACCTGGATGAGGGTTACGAAGAAGTCCATTACTCTGCCCTCTTCCGCATACCAAGGAACAGTTTCTCAAGCGGCATCCGCACCATGTTGTCCAGCGCCCCAGTGAACAGGATCACCAGCGCCTGAATGACCACGATCAGTTCACGCGGGATCGATGCCCACAGCGCCAGTTCCGCACCGCCCTGATACAGGAACCCGAACAAAAGCGCGGCCAGCAATACCCCGAACGGGTGTGAGCGCCCCATAAGGGCCACGGCAATCCCGATGAACCCAGCGCCTTCTGTCGAGTTCAGGACAAGGCGCTCCGCCTCGCCCATGACGTTGTTGATGGCCATCAAACCTGCCAGCGCACCCGAGATCAGCATCGCAACAATGGTAATGCGAACAGGCGAGATGCCAGCATAGACCGCTCCGGTTTCCGAGTAGCCATACGCACGGATTTCATAGCCCAGCCGGGTCCGCCAGATCAGCGCCCAGACGACGACACAGGCCAGCAAAGCGATGAAGAACGTAATGTTTACCGGAGCGCCCCTGAACACCACGTTCTCTGCGGTTGAGAACATTGACTGGAACGTTGGCAGATGGACGGATTCTGGGAACCGTGCGGTTGCCGGGTCCTGCGACCCTTGCGGGCGCATGACATTGACCAGCATGTAGTTCAGAAAGGCAGCGGCAATAAAATTGAACATGATCGTGGTGATCACTATATGGCTGCCGCGCTTGGCCTGAAGATAGGCCGGGATAGCGGCCCAAAACGCGCCAAACAGCATTGATGCGGCGCAGGCCGCAAGCAATGCAATGCTCCAATGCGGCCAGTCGACATACAGGCAAACCATGGCCACCCCAAGACCGCCCAACATCGCCTGACCTTCACCACCGATGTTGAACAAGCGGGCGTGGAATGCGACGGCGACCGCAAGACCAGTAAACATGAAATTCGTCGCGTAATAGAGCGTGTAGCCCCACCCATAGGTTGACCCCAGCGCGCCCGAAACCATCAGCTTTACAGCTTCGACGGGGTTTTCTCCGATGGCGAGAATGACCAGCGCCGACAGGATAGCGGCCAGCATCAGACTGATCAGCGGGATCAGAACGACATCGGCCCATTTAGGCATTTTTTCCATCCTACGCGGCCTCTCCTGCAACACCGGCCATCAGCAGGCCAAGTTCTTTTTCATCTGTTTCATTGGGCAGGCGTTCACCCATGATATGCCCGTCAAACATCACTGCGATCCGGTCGGACAGCGAGAAGATCTCTTCCAACTCGACCGAAACCAGAAGGATCGCCTTGCCTTGGTCGCGCAGGGCCACGATCTGCTTGTGAATGAATTCGATTGCCCCGATATCAACGCCACGTGTCGGCTGGCCGACCAGCAGCAGGTCAGGGTTTCGCTCGATTTCGCGGGCAACGACGATTTTCTGTTGGTTCCCACCCGAAAAGCTTTTGGCGGCAAGCCAAGGGTCTGGTGGCCGGACATCAAATTTCTCGATCTTGGCTTCGGTGTCAGCGCGCAGAGCGGAGTTGTCCATAAAGATGCCGTGTTTATAGGCCGGGTCGCGGTGATAGCCGAAGGCCACGTTTTCCCACGCGTGGAAATCCATAATCAAACCTTCGCGCTGACGGTCTTCGGGCACATGCGCGATGCGCTGTGCACGACGCGCCTGACCGTCTGATCCGGCACCGCTTAGGGCCAGCGGTTCGCCGTTCAGCTTGATCGAGCCTTGTCCCGGACGCATCCCGCCCAGAACCTCCAGCAACTCCGACTGTCCATTGCCCGCCACACCGGCAATGCCGACGATCTCACCGGCACGCACGGTCAGGTCGATGCCTTTTACCCGTTCAACTCCGGCGGAATCAAAAACACTCAGCTTTTCGATCTCAAGAATGGGTTTGCCCGGTGTCGCAGGCACCTTGTCGACTTGCAGCAAAACCTTGCGGCCTACCATCAGCTCGGCCAGTTCTTCCGGGCTGGTGTCCGAAGTTTTCACCGTAGCTGTCATCTGCCCACGGCGCATGACCGAAACGGTATCGGTGTTTTCCATGATTTCGCGCAGCTTGTGGGTGATCACAATGATCGTTTTCCCTTCGGCCCGCAGACGATTCAGGATACGGAACAGCTGGTCAGCTTCAGCCGGGGTCAGAACACCAGTCGGTTCATCCAGAATCAGAATCTCGGCCTTGCGATACAAAGCCTTCAAAATCTCGACGCGCTGCTGCATCCCCACACCGATCTCATCAATGCGTTTGTCGGGGTCAACGAACAGTTCGTATTCTTCTTCCAATTCTTTCAGTTCTTTACGCGCCTTGGCCAGAGACGGAGCCAGAAGGCCGCCATCTTCAGCACCCAGAACGATGTTTTCCAGAACCGTGAAATTCTCCACCAGCTTGAAATGCTGAAACACCATCCCGATGCCCGAGGCGATAGCCGCCTGGCTGTCAGGGATTTCGGTCTTTGTCCCGTTGATCCAAATTTCACCTTTGTCGGCTTTGTAAAAGCCGTAGAGGATGCTCATCAGCGTGGATTTGCCCGCACCGTTTTCACCGATAATCCCATGGATCGTACCGGGGGCGACGCTGATTGAGATGTCTTTGTTGGCCTGAACCGGCCCAAAGGATTTGGAAATCCCTTTGAGCTCAATGGCGGGGACGGTCATGTCTTACCCTCAACTGCCGAAAAGCCCATCCGGCAGGTGGCACGGATGGCAGAGTGGATGGCAGGGCGGAAGGGTTCCTTCCGCCCCGCGCGGTATCAGAACTGCAGTGCGGGGCAGCTGTCGTTCTCGTAATAGCTGACAACGGTGATATCGCCGTTGATGATGGCTTTGCGGGCTTCTTCCACCGCATCGTTCATTTGGGCCGAAACAAGTTCTTTGTTGTTATCGTCCATGGCGACGCCAACACCTTCCTCGGCCAGACCCATTGTGAACACGCCGGTTTCTACGGCGTCACCTGCTTTCATCGCGTCATACACCGCGACGTCCACACGCTTCAGCATCGACGTCAGGACCTTGCCCGGATGCAGGTGGTTCTGGTTGCTGTCCACGCCGATCGACAGGATGCCTTCGTCAGCTGCCGTTTGCAGAACGCCTACACCTGTACCACCAGCTGCGGCATAGATCACGTCAGCACCCTGGCTGATCTGTGCTTTTGTAAGTTCCGAACCTTTTACAGGATCGTTCCACGCCGCAGGGGTGGTGCCGGTCATGTTGGCGACAACATTGATGTCCGGGTTCACGGCTTTGGCGCCTTGTGCGTATCCGCAGCCAAAGTGGCGGATCAGCGGAATGTCCATACCGCCGATAAAGCCAACGGTGCCCGATTTCGATGCCATCGCTGCCATCATGCCAACCAGGTACGATCCTTCATGCTCGGCAAAGCCGATCTGGCGGATGTTGGGGATGTCCAACCAGTTCACGTCGACAGCCACGAATTTGGTTTCAGGATAGTCACCTGCAACGGCCGACAATGGATCAGCCATACCAAAGCCCATGGTGATGATCGGGTTTGCACCTGATTCTGCGAAACGGCGCAGAGCCTGTTCGCGCTGTGCTTCCGACTGAATCTCGATCTCGCGGTATTCGCCGCCGGTCTCATCGGCCCAACGCTGCGCGCCATTATATGCGGCTTCGTTGAAAGATTTGTCGAACTTGCCGCCCAAGTCAAAGATCAGCGCCGGTTCAGCGAAAGCTGCACCTGCGGTCAGAGCGACAGCAGCGGCAGCACCCATCAAGGATTTCATCAGGGTCATTTAAGTCTCCCATTTTTTTGTTGGCACGAGGTCAGATTAGCCCCGTTTACCCACTTTTAGCGAGCATAAGTGTTGTGATGGCGGGAATTAAGGACGTTTGCAACCGTCATGGTCAATTGATTTCTGACCAGATGGTCTAAAAAATCTTTGGTTGCCGTTAGGGCAGTGCGCGTTCCATCACAAGAGCATCGATATTTGGGCCTGTTTTTCTAGAATAATAACCTTTGCGCCGACCGCACTGGCGATACCCGCATCGCCCGTACAGCGCGATTGCTGCAACATTGTCGGCAGCCACGTCCAGAAATGCGCGGTTTGCCTGCAAAGTGACTGCCCGGTCGTGCCAGATGCGCATGGTCTGAAACCCGAGACCTTGTCTTTGAAACGTGGGGTGAGTCGCAATCGTCAGTAACTCTGCCTCACCCGCGATCACCTGAAAAAGGGCAAAGCAGCGGGCATTTCCAACGTAATCAGTGAACCGGTTTTCCATAAGGCCGGCGAATTCATCGGCAGTCCATGGGCGTGACTGGGTGAATGCCGCTGCATGTGTCGCTGCCATCTCGTAAGGCGTCATTGGTCCAGTAACACAGGCGGCACATCTCGGGATGGGGCCGCGTCCGCAGGTCTGACATATAGCGGGGCCGGAGGCGCACTGACGCTGTGCCATCGTTTTGCGGCAAGTCTGGCAACGGCTTGTACCTGCAATGCGGGGTCGGGGCAGACATACAATGGCCCATGCTTTTCGGCCTCGTCCAAAGGCAAAAGGCATGGGCCGGTTCCGGGAAGTTGTACATATACCTGTTCGCGCGGCGCAGGGATGGCTGGAAGTTGCCCCGCTTCTGCCAGTTCAATCAGAGCATCGAACCCAGAAACGCCCACCGCCGGGACGCCAAGGCCCAAGGCAAGGCCCCGGGCGGCAGAGACCGAGATGCGTATACCCGTGAAATTACCGGGCCCAATCCCAACACCGATAGCGTCCAGATCGGCCCATACGCAACCGGCCTCGGTCAGCACTTCTTGCAGCAAGGGCATCAATCGTTCGGCTTGACCCCGCGACATGTCTTCGACACGGGATACTGCGATCACACCGCCACGCAACAAAGCGGCCGCGCAATGCGCGGCCGATGTATCAAATGCCAGGATCGTCGGGTCAGACGGCAACTGGGCGAACCTCAGTCACTTCGGGGATGTAATGGCGTAGCAGGTTTTCGATACCCATCTTCAGTGTCAGGGTTGATGACGGGCACCCCGCGCAGGCACCTTGCATGTGCAGGTAGACGATGCCGCGATCAAAACCATGAAAGGTGATGTCGCCACCATCCTGTGCTACGGCCGGGCGCACGCGGCTGTCCAGCAGGTCTTTGATCTGATTGACGATCTCTGCATCTTCTCCGGTATGTTCGGCATGACCCGAGGCCGCTGCCGCGTCGGCACCCATGACGGGCTGGCCGGATTGATAATGCTCCATCACTGCGCCAAGAATTGCAGGTTTGATGTGATCCCACTGAACATTGTCGGATTTGGTCACAGTGACAAAATCGTTTCCAAAGAACACACCGGTCACGCCGTTTACGGCAAAGATTCGTTTGGCCAATGGGGACTTGTCACCAGCCTCGGCTGTCGGGAAATCCGCGGTTCCAGCCTCAAGAACCGTTTGGCCGGGCAGAAATTTCAACGTGGCCGGGTTTGGGGTGGATTCGGTCTGGATGAACATGAGGCAGCTCCGTCTGAGGTGTTTCTGATATGCGCTCAGGGGTCGGAGAAGTCAATATTTGGAACGATTCTAAATCGTGACCGCGTAACGAATCGCGTCATCCAGCCGGTCATCTCCCCAAAACAGCTCTGTCCCCGCCACAAAACTCGGCGCACCAAACAGGCCAAGTGCTTTTGCGCGCGCAGATTGCTCGAACAGAGCAGCCTTGATGCTCGGATCTTTTGCGCGATTCATCACTGCCGCAGGCAGACCTGCCATCTTCAGGCAATCCTCAAGCACGCCTTCGTCAGAGATGTTCCTCCCGTCCCCGAATTCAGCGCAGAAAACAGCCTTTGCAAAGGCAGCCCGTTCTTCGCCATGCTCAAGGGCCAGAGCCAGGCGCGCTGCCGTAAGAGAGTTTTGCGGGAACGGGTCAGGCCGAACCAACGGCAGCCCTCGTGCGCTGCAAAGACGTTCCATGTCGCGCCACATATAGCGCCCTTTGGCCGGATACAGGTTGAACGGCGACGTGCGCCATCCCTGATCCGCGAAAATCGGACCCAACAGAAAAGGCTGCCAATCGACCGAGACACCTTTGTCCTGCGCGGCCTGTTCGATCCGCATCGCGCTGAGATAGGAATAGGTCGAGGCGAAGTCGAACCAGAACTGCAACATCTTCGCCATGTTCGATCCTCAGGTGATTTCTTCCAGCTTTTCCTTGCTCAGATCACCGGGAACAATCGTGATCGGGATCGGCAGGCTGCCAGAGTTCTTAGTGAGCTGGGTCACCAGCGGGCCGGGGCCTTTTTTGTCAGTTCCCGCCCCAAGAACAAGAACGCCGATTTCAGGGTCAGACAATACATGTTCGATGATCTGCGGCACCGGATCACCTTCGCGAATGGCCAATTCAGGTTCTACATTCTGTTTGTCGCGCATCCATTTGGCGAAGACTTCGAAATGGGCATGGATGCGTTCCCGGGCTTCTTCGCGCATGGTTTCGGCAACACCGATCCAGTGATTGAACTCGTCCGGTGGAATAACCGACAAGATCGTCACACCGCCGCCTGTATGCGCGGCACGCATCGCGGCGAACCGCATTGCGTTCAGGCATTCACGGCTGTCATCCAGAACAACTAAGAACTTACGCATGGGCGTCCTCTTCAATTTTAAGGGATCATGCCCGAGCCTTTGCATGCTGGCAACTCGGACACGTTCATGTCGATGTACTAGCGTTCGCTTGCAGCCCAGTCCCAGTAAAGTGCGCGGGCACGGCGGGCAATAGGACCGACCTGAAACTGTGTGTCTTCTAGCGCAGTTACTGGTGTGATCTTGCTCATATTGCCGGACATGAAAACCTCGTCCGCCTGGTGAAAATCCTCGAAACCCAAGACCGTTTCATGGACTTTAACACCATCTTCGCGCAGATTCTTGATATGTCGCGCCCGCGTGATCCCTGCCAAAAACGTGCCGTTTGGGATCGGGGTAAAGACCTCGCCATCCTTGACCATGAAGATGTTGGCCGTTGCCGTTTCGGCCACATTGCCCATCGGGTCAGCGACCAGAGCGTTCGAGAATCCTTTGGAGCGTGCCTCTTGCAACATGCGCGCATTGTTGGGGTAGAGGCACCCGGCCTTGGCATTGACCACAGCCGATTCCAGTACCGGGCGACGGAATCGCGTGGTCGCCAGCGTGGCCGAAGCCGTTTCAGGTGCCATTGGGATTTCTTCCAGACAGATGGCAAACCCTGTGCTGTTTTCCTGCGGAACGATTGCCGTGCTGTCGCCGTCAATGCCCCAATACATCGGGCGGATGTAGACAGCCGTGTCAGGGCTGTAGGCTTGCAACCCTTCATGCACCAATTCGACCATCTGTTCAGTTGTCATGGTCGGTGTCAGCATCAGGGCTTCGGCGGACCGGTTCACCCGGGCGCAATGGGCGTGCAGATCAGGGGCCAACCCGTCGAAATAGCGGGCGCCGTCAAAGACCGAAGACCCCAGCCACGCCCCGTGATCCGCTGCGCGCATGATGGGAGTATCCCCGTCATGCCATTGGCCCTGAAAATAGGTCCGGATGTTTTTGCCGGTTGCCATGACGCCCTCCTCTGGTTCAGGCAGACCCTAGGTGGGCGTCAGGCGAAGGTCCAGTGCATTCAGCGTGGTGCAGATCCGACCATACCGACGATTTCATAGGTCTTTTGCAGGATCGGAGCGGCGATTTGGCGCGCGCGCTCGGCCCCATGAGCCAGAATCCGGTCAATCTCGGCCTGTTCTCCCATAAGGCGTGACATCTCAGTCGAGATTGGGGCCAGCTTGGCGACTGCCAAATCAGCCAGCATAGGTTTGAAATCACCGAACTGCTTGCCCCCAACTTCGGCCAGAACCTGCTCGATGCTCTGATCGCTGAGTGCTGCGTAGATATTGACCAGATTGCGTGCTTCGGGGCGACCCTCCAGACCTTCGACATCCGACGGCAAAGCGTCAGGGTCGGTCTTGGCCTTGCGGATTTTCTTTGCGATCGCATCGGCATCATCGGTCAGATTGATCCGGCTCATGTCCGAGGGATCGGAGGACGACATTTTGCGCGAACCGTCCCGCAGGTTCATCACGCGCGGGGCAGGGCCTCCAATAACGGGCTCAGTCACGGGAAAGAAGTCGACGCCGTAGTCGTGGTTGAACTTGATCGCGATATCGCGGGTCAATTCCAGGTGCTGCTTCTGGTCTTCGCCCACAGGAACATGTGTCGCGTGGTAGACAAGAATATCGGCTGCCATCAGCGCAGGGTATGCAAACAGGCCAAGCGAGGCATTTTGCGCATTTTTGCCAGCCTTGTCCTTGAACTGCGTCATCCGTTGCATCCAGCCCATTCGGGCGACACAGTTGAAAATCCAGGCCAGCTGAGTGTGCTCGGGCACCTGGCTTTGGTTGAACAGGATTGATTTTTCTGGATCAAGACCCGCCGCGATAAAGCCCGCGCAAACCTCGCGTGTTTTTTCACGCAGACGATCCGGGTCCTGCCATACGGTGATGGCGTGCAAATCGACCATGCAATAGACGGTTTCGAATTCGGGGCCCTGCATATCGACAAATCGCTTGAGTGCACCAAGGTAGTTCCCTAGGTGCAGGTTTCCCGAAGGCTGGATGCCGGAAAACACGCGCGGCGTGAATTGGGACTCAGTCATCAAAGGGAACTCCTGTCTGGAAAAATCAGCCCCCGTCGCTTACCCATGAGGCAAAGGGACGTCAACAGCCGCGAAAGGCCAGCCCAATGAGCAGTGAACATTACACACCGCCTGTGAACCCTCTGCCACCTGCTGTGGTGGCGCTGGTTCTGTTCATCATCGGGATAGAAATTGCCTTCACGCTGGGATCACGCGGGCTGGTCGGAGGGCCAGCAGCGGTGGGCTGGCGGCTGGATGCGATCCAGCATTATGCGTTTTCTGCGGATATTTTCGACTGGATGGTTCTGAACGGGCGCTGGCCATTCGAACATGTCATCCGCTTTGTTACCTATCCCTTTGTATCCGCCAATTTCACGCAGGCGATTTTCGTCTGTGTTTTCGTGCTGGCGATGGGCAAAATGGTTGGCGAAGTGTTCGGCGGTTTCCCGATGCTGCTGATTTTTGTCGTGTCGGGCATTGGCGGCGCATTAGCCTACGCCGTGTTGCTGGACCCGCGCTATCCGCTGATCGGAGGGTTCCCGCCGGTGTATGGTCTGATTGGCGCATTTACGTGGTTGTTGTGGCGCAAACTGTCACTTGTAGGTGCAAACCAAGCACGGGCATTTCAATTGATTGCCGTCCTTATGGGCATACAATTTCTTTTCGGCCTGATCTTTGGTGGCAACTGGGAATGGGTTGCTGATCTGGGTGGGTTTGCCACCGGTTTTGGCTTGTCTTTTCTTGTTGCACCGGGCGCGTGGTCACGGATCGTCGGACGCATTCGCCGGGATTGATCACGACCGGCGCAGGGCGTGCTTGAACTCCGACAGTTTGAAGGCGCCGAAGATATGGCCCAGAAGGAAATATGAGACGGCAGCGACCATGATCAGGACCAGCAGTGCCAGATAGCGCCAGCCGGGAACACCCAATGCCCACCCGAACAGGTAAAGCGCTGCGTATAAGATCGCGCCCATTCCAAGCGAAGCGGCCACAATCCGGCCTGCGCGCTTTCTGAACCGGACATCAAAGCGCGCCTCTTCACCCATACGTCGTGCGCCGAAAGCCAGTAGCACCACCATCGCCCACCCCGCAGTCGATGCGGCAATTGCTGGCGCGATCCAGCCCACCAGTGGAAACAGACCAAACGCCAGAGCTGCGTTCACGATCATCGCAACAACCGCGTAGTGAAACGGGGAACGCGTATCCTCGCGCGCAAAAAACAGCGGTTGCAGCAATTTTTGCAACATGAAGGCCGGAAGCCCGACCCCGTAGATGGCAACCGCGAGAGCCGTGGCGGCCGTATCCTCGGGGCCGAACTGACCACGTTCGAACAGCACCGACACGAGGGGGGTTGGCATAACCACGAAGGCCACAGTCGAAGGCAGCGTTAGCAGCAGTGTGAACTCACCGGCCCGGGAAAAGGCATTGCGTGCGCCCTCTTTGTCCTCCGCACGCAAACGGCGGGACAGGTCCGGCAACAAGACTATGCCGACAGCAATGCCTACAACACCCAAAGGCAACTGGTAGAGCCTGTCTGCGGCAAAAAGCCAGCTGACAGCATTTTCGGTTTTCGATGCAACCAATTGCCCGACAACCAGATTGACCTGTGTGACCCCCATCGCCAGCGCGGCCGGGACCGCGATACGTACCATCCGTCGCATTTCGGGCGTCAGGCGCGGCATGCTGGGGCGGATGTGGATGTCGGCGCGTTCGGTTGCGATCCAGACCAGCGCCAGTTGCGCGACACCGGCGACCGGAATGACTGGGATCAACCACCGGATCACCTCGCCGCCGGACATGGCACCGGCGATCAGGGCGGTGCAGGCGAAAATGTTGAGCAGAACAGGTGCGGCTGCCGCCGCCGCGAACCGCCCGGTTGCATTCAGAACGCCTGAAAACAAGGCAGCCAGAGACATGAACAGGATGTATGGAAACACAACATATCCATAGTCCACAGCCAGATCGAACCGTTCATCGCCGTAAAACCCTTCGGCGGTCAGCCACACCAGACCGGGCATGAAAACCATGGCCAGCCCGACCAGCGCAAGAACAGCCACGGCCAAAAGATTGAACGCGTCCTGCGCAAAACCCTGAGGGTCTTCGTCTGCTTCCAGCCGTTTGGAAAACATCGGCACAAAGGCCGCGTTAAATGCCCCCTCGGCGAAAAAGCGGCGGAACATGTTGGGCAGGCGAAAGGCTGCAACAAAGGCATCCATCACTGGGCCCGGTCCGATATAGGCCGTCAGCAGTATTTCCCGTAGAAACCCCAGAATTCGGCTGGCGAGCGTCCAGAAGCCGACCGTGAACAGGCCCGAGAACAAGCGTATTTGCTTCATGAGGCCGCACGCTCGGCGCCTTCGGTGATTGCCGTGCGCAGCTTGGCCTCAAGCCCGCGCTGCTTGCTTTCCGAGTAATATTTCAAGCCAAACATGTCCTTGACGTAGAACGTATCGACCACCTGTTCGCCATAGGTCGCGATCACGGCATTGGCGATATAAACGTTCGCCGCGGCCAGGGTCCGGGTCAGATCAAACAGCAGGCCTGGGCGGTCCCGTGTGTCCACCTCGATGATCGTGTAGATTTCAGAGCCCTCGTTATCGAATGTGATGTGCGTTGGTACGTTGAAAGCGCGTTCGCGTTTCTTGATTTTGTCACGCGACTTCAGCGCTTCCTTGGCGACGACTTCACCGCGCAGGGTCTTGTGAATCATCTGCGTCAGGCGTGGAAGGCGTGATGCCTCGAACGGGTGCCCTTCGGCATCCTGAATCCAGAATGCGTCCGTCACGTAACCGTCTTTGGTGGTATAGCTTCGGGCATCGACGACATTCGCGCCGACCAGGGCCAGTGCCCCGGCGATGCGGGCAAAAATACCGGGGTGATCGCCCATCGCAAAACAGGCCCGCGTCGCATCCCGGTCTTCATCAGGTTGCAGGCGAATTTCCATCGCGCCGGGATCGCCGCTTTGTTCCAGTGTGTGTAGCATCTCGGCAAATTCGATATGCGTCGCAAGGTTCAGGCCCTGCCAATAAGGGGCGTAGTGGCGCCCGGTCTCGACCTTGAGGTCAGCTTTGGACCAGTTGTCCAAAGCACGGCGGAGCGCTGTTTTGGCTTCGGCCCCCCGGTTTGCCCGGTTCAGGTCTTCCATACCGGTTTCCAGTGCACGCTTTGTTTCAGCATGCAGAGCGCGCAGCAAGGTGGCCTTCCAGTTGTTCCAGGTGGTCGGGCCAACACCGCGAATGTCACAAACCGTCAGAACCGTCAGCAGATCAAGCCGCTTGGTTGTCTGAACGGCCTTGGCAAAATCGCGCACCGTCCGAGGGTCGGAGATATCGCGTTTTTGGGCCATATCGGACATTAGCAAGTGATAGCGCACCAGCCATTCGACGGTTTCGGAGTCCGATTTGTTCAGGCCGAGCCGAGGCGCCACCTTGCGCGCGATCTGCGCCCCCAGAATCGAGTGATCTTCGGGGCGACCTTTCGCAATGTCATGAAGAAGAAGCGCGACATACAGCACCTTTCGGTTCACCCCGCCTTTCAGAATCGATGACGCCAGAGGCAGGGATTCGACCAGCTCTCCGCGTTCGATCTGGGCAAGATTGACGATGCATTGGATCGTATGCTCGTCCACCGTATAGCTGTGATACATATTGAACTGCATCATCGCCACGATATGCTCGAACTCGGGCAGGAAAGCGGACAGCACGCCCAGCTCGTTCATCCTTCGCAATGCGCGTTCCGGGTTGCCGTGTTTCAACATCAGATCCAGGAAAATGCGCTGGGCTTCCTTGTCGCCGCGCATCTCGTCATCGATCAGATGCAGGTTCGCGCTGACCAGCCGCATAGCATCGGGATGGATCAGCATACCTGTCCGCAAACCTTCTTCGAACAGGCGCAGCAGGTTCACTTTGTCGGATAGAAATTTTTCAGGTTCCACCAGATCCAGACGGCCGTGAACCACCTTGTAACCTGCCTTGACCCGTCGACGTCTGCGGAAAATGCGCTCCAGCAACGGCGCACCTTTCATATGCAGCGATTCGAGTTTGGTCAGGAAGATGCGCGTCAACTCACCCACGCGGGTGGCTTCGCGGAAATACCGCTGCATGAACACTTCGACTGCGCGACGCCCGGCACGGTCCTCGTACCCCATGCGTGCGGCGACCTCGACCTGCATGTCAAAGGTAAGCTGCTCGGTCGCGCGACCGGTGACCAGATGCAGGTGCGAGCGCACAGCCCAAAGGAATTCTTCGGCCTGAACAAAGGTCTTGAACTCTTCGGGGGTGAACAAGCCCAAAGGCACCAGTTCGGCCACGTCCTGAACGCCATAGATATATTTCGCGATCCAGTAGAGGGATTGCAAATCGCGCAAGCCGCCTTTGCCTTCTTTCACGTTGGGTTCGACCATGTAACGCTCGCCTTGTTTGTGGTGGCGTTCATCACGTTCGTGCAATTTGGCTTCAATGAACTCGCGTTCGGTTCCCTTGAACAGTTCGTCTTTCAGCCGTCGGTCCAACCCGTCCGCCAGCGCCTTGTCACCGGCCAGATAGCGTTGCTCTAACATCGCTGTGCGGATTGTGAAATCCTCGGCACCCAGCCGCAGACAATCCTTGATCGTGCGTGACGAATGCCCGACCTTCAGCCGCAAATCCCACAGGATATAAAGCATCGACTCGATGACGCTCTCGGCCCATGCGGTGATCTTGTAGGGGGTGAGGAACAGCAGATCGACGTCGGAAAACGGCGCCATTTCCCCGCGCCCGTAACCGCCAACAGCCAGAACGGCGATCTTTTCTCCTTGGGTGGGCGTTGCAAGCGGATGCAGGCGTGCGCTTGAGACCAGCATCGCCGTCCCAACCAGTTGATCCGTCAGGTATGTATATGAGCGCGTGAGTGCGCGCGCGTCGAAAGGACGTTCGCCAAATGCCTCTGCAATGGCCGCGCGGCCGGCCTTTTGAGCCTCGCGCAGAATGCGCACCGTCTCGGACCGCATTTTGGTGTTGTCCGGGCAGACCTCAAAGGCCTGAGCCAGCGCATCATTGACGGCAGTGCTGTCGAAAATGTCCCCGGCGGGGCAGATCAACGCGCTTTCGGGCACGTTGATCGCGCCCGTCAGATCAGAAACCGGCACCAGAGAAGCTTTGTGGGGCAGGGTCAATCACAACCACCTGTTTGTTCTGGATCGTGGCAACGGCCAGACCGCGTTCGTTGGTGCCGTCCGGGCGTAGGCGGAAGATGCCGCCAACACCCTGGAAACCGGCGTTCTGTGTCAGGGCCGAAGCGGTCAGGGCGTCAGATTTGCCCTGGCTGACCAAGGCACCAATTGCGGCGATGCCGTCATAGGCCAAGCCGCTGATCGGGTGCGGTGCTTCGCCGTAGGTTGCGTTGTAACGCTGACGGTAGGCTTGTGCCTTAGACGGGTCAGGCAACGCAAACCACCCCCCCTGAACCCCAGGAAGCTCCAGAGTTTGCGGAGGGATATCCCAACGTGTCAGGCCAATGAATTGCGTGGTTGCCGGAGAAACACCGGCCTCTGGCAGCAATTGCGAGAACAGCGGCAATGCCCCCGCCGTGGTCGCCGTCAGAAAGATTGAATCCGCGCCCGTCGAATCGACGGTGGCCTTGATCGTGGGAACCGCATTGATGACGCCCTGTTGCGACCGGTCGTATGCGACGGTCCCTGCATTGTTGACCCGACTGTTCGCTATGGCATTGGCGATTGCGGACCGGCCCAACTGTCCTGCGGCGTCGTTGCTGTGCACGACCACCGTGTTGACCTTGCCCTGACTGCCCGCATAATTCACCAGCCGGTTGGCCGTGTTGTCAAAGGTCGGGCCCAATACAAAGACGTTGCCGCCTGCAATGCTGGCGTTGTTTGAAAACGAAAGAACGTTGACGTTCTTGCTCAGCACCGCCAACCCGGCAGCATTTGCTGCCTGGGCATATACCGGACCAATGATGATTTTTGCTCCGTCCGCGACAGCCTGCTGTGCAACTGCCGTCGCCGTGTTCGGGTTTCCGGCCGTGTCATAAACGCGTAAGTCGATCTGGACATTCGGCAAATCCGACATCGCAAGACGCGCGGCATTCTCAAGGCTTTGCGCCAGCGCTGCATCACCAGATTGCGCAGATCCTCTGGGAACCAGCAAGGCGACAGGAACCGGTTTCGAGGTATTGATCGAGGGCCCTCCGCCAAGACCACTCGGTTCACAGGCAGCAAGAAACGCTGCGGTCGTCAGGGCAGCGGCGACTTTCGCCAGCTTGCTTACGGGCTTGCAAACGGTAAACATCTAAATGAAAACTCCCTGATCCGACGGCTGCGAATGCTTCTGTTCTGTTGAGCCGCGATAATAAACGTCACGCTGTGAGGGTCCAGCTTTGAATTTCCAAATGATCAAGTTGGCCGCGGGCCTGTATTTTGTTGCCACTCCGATTGGAACAGCACGCGACATTACGCTCAGAGCCCTGGATGTTTTGGCCTCAGCCGATGTGATTGCGGCAGAAGACACCCGCAGTTTACGTCGCTTGATGGAAATACATGGCATCCCGCTGGAAGGCCGACGAATCCAGGCTTATCACGACCACAGCGGCGCTGGCGCACGCGGCAAGATCATGGAGGCGCTGGCGCAGGGGCAATCGGTGGCCTACGCGTCCGAAGCGGGAATGCCGCTGATTGCAGATCCGGGCTATGATCTGGGCAAGCAGGCCGCGGAAGCCGGGTATACCGTGACCTGCGCCCCCGGCGCATCAGCTGTTGTAACGGCCCTGACGTTGGCGGGGCTTCCCACCGACGCCTTCTTTTTTGCAGGTTTCCTTCCCAACGCATCCAAAGCACGCCGTACCCGTATCGAGGCGTTGAAGGACATCCCCGGCACATTGGTGTTCTACGAATCTCCAAAACGCGTTGCCGCCTGTCTGTCGGACCTGGCTGAGTGCCTGGGGCCTGAACGGCAGGCTGCGCTTTGTCGAGAGCTGACGAAAAAATTTGAAGAGGCCCGCCGCGGCAGCCTTTCCGAATTGGCAGAGGAGTATCGGGAAAAAACCGTCAAAGGCGAGATCGTCCTGCTGGTGGACCGCAGTCATTCGCAAAGTGTTAACGAATCCGATCTAGAAGAAGCTTTGAAACGAGCTTTGGAAAATCACTCGGTTCGGGATGCAGCGGATCTTGTCTCGGAAATGTACGACCTGCCGCGCCGACCGATTTACCAGAAAGCTCTGAAATTGGGCAAGGGATGACATGGGGCGGCGTGAACGACAGGGTTCGATCTCTTACCACGCCGGACAGGCCGCAGAGTCACAGGTCGCTACAGATTACGAACGTCGGGGCTTTGCCATAGCGCATCGTCGCTGGCGGGGCGCTGGCGGAGAGATCGACCTGATTGCGCGCGACGGCGACGGGCTTGTGTTTATCGAAGTTAAGAAAAGCACCAGCTTTGAAAAAGCCGCTGCCCGGATCAGCCGCAGGCAGATCGAACGAATTTATGCCTCCGCCGCGCAGTTCTTGGAAAACGAGCCGGACGGGCAGCTGACAAACGTGCGCTTTGACGCGGCACTTGTGGATGGCTCTGGCGCGGTTCAAATCATCGAAAACGCCTTTGGTTTTGGCTAAGCCCCATTGAACCCACAGGCGTGCTGGTCCATGTATCTGGCGGGAAACTGAGGGACATGCCATGAAAATCGCCTTTCAAATGGACCCGATCGGGGCCGTGGATATCAACGCCGACAGTTCATTCCGTCTGGCGGAAGAGGCACAGGCGCGCGGGCATTCTCTGTTTTTCTACGGTCCGGATCACTTGGCCTATCAGCAGGGTCGCATCACCGCACGAGGTCACGACATGACCGTGCAAAGGGTTGCCGGAGATCCTGCGGTTCTGGGCCCCGAACGTGAGGTGGATCTTGCCGATTTCGATGTCGTCTGGCTGCGCCAGGACCCGCCTTTTGATATGCACTACATCACGTCCACACATTTGCTGGATCGTCTCAAGGGTCAGACGCTGGTCGTCAACGATCCGTTCTGGGTGCGCAACTACCCGGAAAAGCTGTTGGTGCTGGATTTCCCCGACCTGACCCCGCCAACAACGATTGCGCGCGATTTACAGACGATCAAGGCGTTCAAGGAAAAGCACGGCGATATCATCCTCAAACCGCTTTACGGGAACGGCGGCGCGGGTGTGTTCCGGCTTGATGCCAATGACCGCAACCTGACTTCCTTGCATGAGCTGTTCACCGGATTCTCGCGCGAACCTTTGATCGTGCAGAAATTCCTGCCGGATGTCAGCAATGGCGACAAACGGGTGATCCTGGTGGATGGCGAAGCGGTCGGCGCAATCAACCGGGTACCCGCCGAAGGCGAAACGCGGTCGAACATGCATGTTGGCGGACGTCCGGAAAAGATCGGCTTGTCCGAACGCGATCTTGAGATCTGCGCGGCGATTGGCCCTCTGCTGAAGGAAAAAGGTCAGGTCTTTGTCGGAATTGACGTTATTGGCGACTATCTGACCGAGATTAACGTGACTTCACCGACCGGCATTCAGGAACTGGAACGGTTTGACGGCGTAAATATTGCCGAAAAGATATGGCAGGCCATCGAGGCCAGGCTTTAGGCCATAACCCGGGCAGAGATGCGAAAACTCAGCGCTTCAGCCACGTGTGGTCGGCGGATATCGGTCGCGCCGTCCAGATCGGCGATGGTGCGCGCCACCCTCAGGATTCTATGGAAGGCCCGGGCTGACAGGCCGAACCGATCTGCAGCTTTCAACAGTAGCTCTTTTCCTTCGGCATCGGGCGTGGCGATCTCTTCCAGTATTTTGCCTTCTGCATCAGCGTTTTGTCGTAACACCGGCGTGTCGCGAAACCGGTCTGCCTGAATGGCACGCGCCCTTTCGACACGTGCTGCAACTGTCGCCGAGCTGTCGCCGGATGGGGGCAGATCAAGATCGGTGAAGCCCACAGGCGAAACTTCGATCCGCAGGTCGAATCTGTCCATTAACGGGCCCGAGATTCGATTCAGGTAATCTTCACCACATCCCGGTGCTCGCGAACAGGCGCGCGATGGATCTGTCAGATAACCGCATTTGCAAGGGTTGGCGGCGGCGACCAGCATGAAACGACAGGGGTATTTCACATGGGCGTTCGCGCGCGCCACCATGACTTCTCCGGTTTCAATGGGTTGTCGCAGGGTTTCCAGAACCGTTCGTGGAAACTCAGGGAATTCATCCATGAACAACACACCATTATGGGCCAATGAGATTTCACCCGGTTTGGCCCCTTTTCCACCACCAACTATGGCTGCCATCGAGGCCGTGTGGTGCGGTTCGCGAAATGGGCGTGTGCGGTTTATTCCACCTTCATCCAGTAATCCGCATAGCGATTGGATCATCGACGTTTCCAGGGCTTCCACGGCTGTAAGCGGCGGTAGAATTCCGGGAAGCCGCGCTGCCAGCATGGATTTGCCCGATCCCGGCGTGCCGATCATGATCAGATGGTGACGTCCGGCCGCGGCGATTTCCAAGGCACGTTTGGCGCGCTCCTGCCCTTTCACATCGCGCAGGTCGCGGTTGGACGGCGTCAGGTTCACTTCGCCGGGTTGTGCCGCTGGCAAAGGGGATTGGCCCGAAAAATGCCGCACGACCTCTCCAAGCGATCCGGCACCGATCACCTGAGTGGCATCGACCCAGGCCGCCTCGGCGCTGGAGGCGCGCGGACAAAGCAATGTGCGGTCTTCTGACGCGGCCGTCATCGCGGCGGGCAAAGCACCGACAACGGGCACCAGAGAACCGTCGAGTGACAACTCCCCCAACGCAACGGTGCTTTCCGCGGCATCGGCAGGGATGATGTCGAGCGCGGACAAAAGCGCGACCGCAATGGGCAGGTCGAAATGGCTGCCTTCTTTAGGAAGGTCGGCAGGGGACAGATTGATGGTGATCCGCTTGGACGGCAGCGCAATGGCCATAGCGTTCAGCGCGCTGCGGACGCGGTCACGCGCCTCGGACACGGCTTTGTCGGGCAGGCCCACGATGGAAAAGGCTGGCAGTCCGGGTGAGACTGCGCATTGCACCTCGACCGGGCGGGCATCAACGCCTTGAAAAGCAACGGTGTGGGCGCGGGCGACCATGGCAGTCCTGTTTTGGTTAACAGGACGTTGCTGCCACGGTTCTGGTTTAAGAGTCGTTAACGGCTGCGCGCATGGCCGCGAATTTGGGCCATGCTTCGGGATCGGCCACGGTTTTGTTCCGGCAGAATGGGTTGCAGAACCCCCAGCATTGCCCGTCTAGCTCCAGGAACTCAGTCACAGGCTTGCCGGAATACGGGCAGGCGGTGTTGATTGACGGACCACCTGAAACCGGCTTCGCAGCAGATACACCCACGACCGGCCAGGGGCTGGACGGTAAATCCTGCGCGTATGGGAAGGTGTCGTACACAACGGTCAATCCCATGGCGCGCCACTGTCTGACTATGGGATCAGAGAGCAATTCCATGCAATAAGCCCGGTTCGCCTCTGACACCGGCAGCCCATAGCCGACGATCCGCGCAGCAACGGGTGTGTAGAAGACGTCTGCCAGTGAATAGGCACCAAATAACGGGCCTTGGTCTGCCCCTGACACGCTCCGCGCATGTGCCCAGAGTGTTTCAATCCTCTCCAGGTCTGACAAAGTCGCCTCAGACGGCGTAAAGCCTTGCCACACGTGGCGCAGCTGCATGGCGCATTCTCCACGCAGGGCGCTGAATCCGGCTACCATTTCGGCGCATAGCCAGCGGGCGGTTGCCCGGGGTGCAGCATCCGAAGGCCACAACCCGGCATCGGGGTGGCGTTCGGCCAGGGTTTCGGCCATCGCCAAGCTTTCCCCCACAACCGTTCCATCCGGCAGGCGCAATGCAGGAACAAGGCGGGCAGGGGCCAGCGGTTCCATGTCTTGCGCCATGGTGCCGGAATAGAGGCCGATCATGTGGCTGCGATAGGGCAGGTTGAATTTCTCAAGCATCAACCAGCCGCGCATTGACCA
>NZ_JBXWSG010000052.1:0-25125 GCF_059613305.1 Ruegeria sp. BHSB056
GCCGTTTACGCCAATCTCAACCGTGCAACCCGGCCTGCTTCGCTTGAGCTACGCAAGGGCTCCGCTCAGCAGGCCTTGACCGCAACCTAATCACAAGAAAGAAACAGGAACAGATTCTACATCCAAACGGCCCGGATCAAGGGGCTGGGTCAACATCACCAAACGTTTCCATCGCAAGTTATGCCGGGATAGCCCTAGTTTGGAACTTTTGTAGAAGCGAGAAATGCATGGGACTCCAACCCATTTGAACTTTCCCCGATTAGGGCAACCTGCCTTCCAGAACAACTGAGCGTGCAAAGCGTCCCGACCCGTCGAACCATTGTGTAGGCACGATCTCACTCAGGTCTCGGCGTCCGGTCCGTTCATACTGAAACTGAGCGAAAGCCTTATCGCCTTTCCCATGGGTCTTGTTTGGTTTCGATGGCAACCAATTCGTGTATTTGACCGGCTCTCCGGTGTACCACCGCCAGCCTTTCACGGCATTTTCTTCCTTTGGGTCCTTCCGGAAACCGAAATAGGGGCCAGCCTTGTAACTGGTGTTGGTTCGACTGTCATAGCCTTGTTCAAACAAGGCCGGATCATGGGCGATCATGCGCACCACGAATGCGTTCTCGTCAGCCGATGTCAGGGATGCAAGATCGATGCCACAGCTCTCGGCGAGGCGGCGCGCGTCGTCGATCGAGCCGGAATAAATCATGGCGATGTAGAAGCTGCCCCGGTACTTGCCGTAGATGCTTTTCCGCAGCCCAAGGCACCTGAGCACCGTTATAATCTCTTCATTCTCACCCAGCATTTCAAGGTCATCCGGCATTTGACGCACGGCAAATGGATTGCTGACAAAACTATCGTCGGCCCCATCCTGCCACTCTATTCGCAAGCTTGCCAGAACGGCCGCATCGACATAGCCCGTCGGATCAAGTCCACTGGCCTCCTGCAAAGCCTCTAGTCCCGCCCGCGTCTTCGGTCCGAACGCGCCGTCCGGCACACCGACCTCGAAACCGGCGGTATTGAGCGCCTCTTGCAGTTGCTGTTTCTGTTCGCGGCCCGGTAAAAGGAAATCCTCCATTGTGGACAGATGGCCCTGTTTCTTCAGCCACTCCGGCGTGATCTCGGCCATGCGCCCCAGAATCTTAGGCTCGACGATTGTGGCCGCCCGGTACTTGCCAGCGACCAGCGACCAGCCACGCATGGTGTTCACTTTCATCGCGGCGCTGATTGCAGTGTCACGGGTCGCAAGGGGGCGCACGGCGGAGGGCGTGGCCGTCTGGTCCGCAGGTGCCACCATTGCCACCTGTTCGACCTGTGGCACAAGGTAAATGTCTTCGCCAGGCAGTGAGCCATATGTAAATGGCTCCTGGAATCCATCCGTAAGCTCCACCACCCGATCACGCACCCGGCGAAACATTTTCCCAAGCTCCAACCCCGGCTGTTCGATATGTTCCAAAAGTGCCGTCGCATAGGGGCTGTTTCGACCGCCCCCGTCCTGCGCCAGCGTTCCGCCACGCGCGGCATAGCCCACGACAACCCCACCGGGTTCCACTGCGGCCAGCCCACGCCCGATCGACCGAGTGGCCGACGCGCGCGACATCTGCGCAACGAAAGGATTGTTGCGGCAGGCATCGACCAGAACCAGTTTCAACCCCGGCGTATCGGCAATCGAATTCACGATTGCATCCAGACGGATGGCCTCGAAGTCGACGTCGCGGTCGCTTTTCAGGGCCGCACTCACCGGGATCAGGTAGTTGGTGTTCTCGATCTCAATTCCGTGGCCCGCGAAATAGACAAGCGCCACATCGGCCCCTGTGGCAGTTTCGGTAAAGTCCCGAAGTGCGATGCGCATACCGTTGTAATCCAGGTCCAGACCCGTGGTGACCTCGAACCCTATGCGTGCCAGCGATTTCGAGATGTCCTGAGCATCATTGACCGGGTTCTCCAGACTCGAGACATGCTGATAAGCGGAATTGCCAATAACCAGAGCCACGCGTTTTTCCGTCGCCGCAGAGGCTGCCGCTGTCAGGGTGCAGATCAGCGCAAGGACCAGCAGAGCGCAGCGCAGAGCCAGACCTGAAAAAGACCGGTTTATCATCAAGCGTCCCCCGCGTGTCGGCCGAGGGGCTGGAGCGTGTCCTATGGCAGCGAAATGCCAGCAGACCGGACAAGGCTCGCAAACCCCGCATTCCGGTTGACCCTTACTTTACCCGACAACTCGATTTCGACAAAGGGTCGCAGGGCATCGAACCATAATCCTTCGGCGGCCAAGGCCGACACATCCTCTGCGGCGGGCTCTGGGGCGGTGACCCGTTCCACGTAAGTCGTTACCGTCGCGATAACGGTCCCCGCTTCAGGTTCCGCCAAAACGACTGTCCAGACATAGATACTCCCCGGCTTGAGCACAAATTCCGAGCGCGACAGGTCAAGCGCGTAGAACCCTTTTCTGAACCGACCTTTGCCGGAAATACCGACCCCGTTCTGCGGCGCCCCGATCGGGGCCAGCTGTGCGCTCATCTGGCCTGAAAAGTTTTCAGCCAAGTGCCAGATCAGTGGGGGTTTGCCCAATGTGGTCACACCGCCGCCAGCCGGTGCCAGCACGGCCAGCACACCAGCCTCTTGTCCGACATCGCGGGTGGCAGCACCGACGCGGTCCGCCGGGGCACCGATGGTGGGCGGAATGAAGATGACCTCGTCTGGATCAGCCTGCTGACTGCCTTCGCTTTCTTGCGCCGACAGATCAATGGTCGAGCCCAGAAGCAGCAGCAAACCGGTTATCAAAGCGCCAAGAGTGTTTCCCGAACATGCCGGTGTCATCATTACGATGCCCCCTTCTGTGCAGATCCTGTGAGCAAGAATAACCCAATTTCCCGCGACTTGTCGTCGTGTATGAGGTGTCCGACCGGCTGAAACATGAAATCGCCTCCGACGAGTTCCCGAAGATCAGCACTGGCACAGATCGTGGTTGCCGACGTTCCTCTGTCTTGCAACGCCTTTCCGAATGCCTCGATACGGGCTGCGACGTTCACTGTGTCGCCCATGATGTTGTATTGAAGGCTGCCCGCGCTGCCCAACGTGCCGCCCAAAACCACACCACTATGGAGCCCGATCCGCAGGCCATAAGGTGCCAACAGACCACCTTCTGCATTCAGTCTGTCAATCCGGTCAGAAATTTGCAGTGCCGTCCGGCAGGCCGCGACAGCGTCCTTTTGGATGTCTTCTTCGGTCGTTCGAGGCATCGGCGCACCGAACACCACCAGGATTCCGTCACCGGTGAACTTCTCAATGAACCCGCCGTTTTCGCGCGCGACCTGGCTCATCTCATCCAGAATTCGGCTTGTCCAATCCATGAAGGCACCCGGCTCGGCCGAGCCGCCGACGGTCGTCGAGCCTGCCAGATCAGCAAGAAGGACACTGACGCGCAAGCGACGGGGGCGCGGTTTACCGCCAGCAAAAAGGATATCGCGCGCGTTCCATATCTCGGCTGTGAGCTCCGGGGACAGATGATCCGAGAACAGTTTGGCGATGGCCTGGCGTTGCCGACGCGAGATGATCCCGACGGTGAGGAGCGCTAAGAGAAAGGCGGCAAACCAAGCAACCGATGTCGGAACGACCGGCAACCATAGTCCACGAGACAACAGAGTTGAAAGCGCTGCTCCGATAGCGATGGCAAGGCCTGGTCCAAGTAGTATGACGGTCAGCACAGTGCGCGACAGAACCCCAGCTAGTGCCCCGAACAATGCGCCGGCGAAGATTATCGCCAGGTGCGCACTTTGCCCGGGGCTGCGTATCGGTTGGCTGCGGCCCACGGCATAATCGATTAATTGCTGGGTGGTAGCTGCATGCACCAATACGCCGTAGCTGAATGGTGTCTGTGGCGGGTTGTTCAGCGGTGTGCGAAAATCGTCTTTGATCGACTTGCTGGTAACCCCGATCAGAGCGACCTTTCCTTCGATCATGTCCGCGTCTGCTTGTCCGGAGAGCAGGTCGCGGGCCAGTACGATTGGGGCCATCGGCAATGCATTGGTGTAATCCAGCAGCACCTGATAGCCTGTATCATCCACCCCGCGATAACTGCCGAACCCGTCTTCCAGCCGTCGCACCGGCGTCTGACCAAACAACAGGGTTCGGGGATCGTCCGGCCAGGCTTTCAGGCTGTTTTGACCCGTGGCGCGCAGGGCCAACTGTGTGCTGAACGCCAAAGAAATGCGATCAGTGCCGCTGACCAGCAGAATACCGCGCCGGGCGACTCCATCCGCGTCGACGGGGATATCGGCAAACCCCACGCTGCCGTCGTTCTGCGCGAAATCCGGCGCCTCGATGCTCAGCCCGCCGCTGTCGTTCAGTTTCACAACCCAGATCGCATTGGTCTTCAGGAACGCCGCTTCGAGTTGCTGCCGCCCCTCGATCACCTCGTTGTCGCGATAGATGTCAATACCGATTACAGCGGCGCCCGCCGACGACAGTGCATCGATAATGTTCGCAACCTGACCATCTGAGAGGGGCCAGCCCCAGCTGCTCAAATCCTCGTCATCGACCGCGACCACGACTACATCCTGTGCCAACGCTTCGCTGGCCCTGCGGGCCAAAACCCAATCGTAGTGTGCAAGCTCGGGCCGCTGCAGGTAACCTTCAGAACGAAGGCCAGCGAGGATCGTGAAAACTCCAAGCGCGGCAAGACCCGCCACCAAAAGCGCCTGCACCGGACTAAGAAGCCTTCTGTTCATCTTACAAGTTTGCAGTTGTTCGAAGGTAAATAGCAACTTACGTTCGTTGTTTTCTCAAAACCAGCCGAGAGTTTGCAGGGCTGAACGCCACTCAACCCGTGTCTTTGAAGGTGAACTTCACAAGGCGGACTTTTGAGGAACCTGCTAAAGCTATCGGTTCAGGGGCGAGAAATTGACTCTGAAATCAGCTGCCACTCGATTACGGTTCAGCTTGCAGGTCAACGCGGTGCGCATTGCCTAGGCGCAGGAACTCAGGATTGGTTTGCATGCCATGTTGTTTCTCTTTTGTGGTAAAATTTCAGGTCACTAAGGCTGAACATGTCCGCGACAGGCGCGCAGAGTCTTTCTTTGCCCTGACGTCGTTGGCTTGATCCAAAGCAAAGCCCACTGTTCAGCAGCAGTATAGAGGAATACCCGCAGCGAGTTTTCAGGCGGTGAATAATGAAGAAAAACTCATTGATTTTTCTTGCTTTGGCTGCGCTCGCGATGGTGGGCGTGGTGGTCTATTCCCTGGTCTCTGAAAATGGAAGCCAGTTGCCTGATGGATTTGCGCAGGGGAATGGTCGGATCGAGGCCGAGCAGATTGAAATTGCGCCAACCTTAGCCGGACGTGTCGAAAGCGTCATGGCGGTTGAAGGCGGTATGGTCGCCACCGGTGACGTGCTGGCCGAAATGGACAGTGATGAGTTGTCCGCCACGCTGGATCGTGCCAAGGCCGAAGTGGCGCTGGCGCATCAGACCAAAGTGGAAGCAGAGGCACTTGTTGTGCAGCGGAAAAGCGAACTGCGCAGGGCTGCGCAGGAGCTTCAGCGCGCAACGGCGCTTCTGACTGGGCAGAATATCTCTGAAACGGTTTTCGAAGAACGCGAAACCATACATCAGGTTGCTGCGGCGGTTCTGGGTGCCGCACAGGCGCGCGTGGCCACCGCAGAAAGTCAGATTGCGGCCGCCGAGGCCGAAGTGCGCCGTATCGAGGCGCTGATCGAAGACAGCTCGCTTTTGGCTCCGACGCGCGGGCGTGTGCTTTATCGGCTGGCGGAACCCGGCGAGGTCGTTGCCGCAGGTGAACCAATCCTGACCCTGCTCAGCCTAGAGAATGTGTATATGGAGGTGTTCCTGCCAGCGCGCGAAGCCGGATTGCTGCCTATTGGCGCCGAAGCTCGCATCGTTCTTGACGCCCTGCCGGACTATTCCATTCCAGCCTTTGTAACCTTTGTATCTCCTGAAGCACAGTTCACACCCAAGCAGGTCGAGACATTGGATGAACGCGAACAACTGGTGTTCCGCGTCCGTGTGCGCATCCCCGAGGATCTGATCCAAAGCCGGATTGAGCACGTCAAAACCGGGCTTCGCGGTGTTGCGGTGATCCGGATCGATCCAAACCTTGCGTGGCCAGCCGCGTTGGAACAGGGTATTCCGCCCGAGCTGTTCGAATGACGCCAGAGGCCGACATTGAGATTCGCATTACGGGTGTCACGCACCGGTATCGCAGCAATATCGCATTGGAGTCTGTTTCGCTTGATCTTCCCAAAGGCCAGCTGGTCGGCTTCATCGGACCGGATGGGGTTGGAAAGTCGACATTGCTTGGGCTGATCACCGGTGCAAAGAAACTGCAAACCGGATCGATCAGTGTTTTAGGCGGCTCGATCGACGACGCCGCTCACCGACGCCTTATCTGCCCGGCCATTGCCTTCATGCCACAGGGCTTGGGTCGAAACCTTTATTCTGAGTTGTCAGTACGCGAGAACCTTGAATTCTTTTCAGGGCTTTTTGGCCAAGGGCAAGAAGAATGTGACATCCGGATCAATGCGCTGTTGTCGGCAACGGGGTTGGCACCGTTTGAAGACCGGCTTATGGGCAAGCTTTCGGGCGGGATGAAGCAAAAGCTCGGCCTGTGCTGTGCTCTCATACATGATCCGAAGCTGCTGGTTTTGGACGAACCGACAACTGGTGTCGACCCACTCTCACGCCGTCAATTCTGGGCATTGATTAATGCCATTCGGGCAGAGCATCCCCGACTGTCTGTCCTTGTATCCACTGCTTACATGGAGGAGGCGGAAAGCTTTGACCAAATTGTTGCAATGGACGGCGGTCACGTCATCTTTCAAGGCAAACCTGCTGAACTGAAAGGGCAGGACCGGGATCTCGAAACCGCATATCGGCGCTTGCGGGCACACGATGGTTTTAGGTTGGCGTCGGATCAAGCACCTGTACGGCAGATCAACCCGAACCCTGTGATTTCTGCCCGAGGGCTGACACGTCGGTTCGGTGATTTTACCGCTGTCGACAATGTCGATTTCTCGATCCATCGCGGAGAGATATTCGGTTTTCTTGGGTCAAACGGCTGTGGCAAATCCACTACTATGAAGATGCTGACCGGCCTGTTGCCAGTCAGTTCCGGCGAGGCATTGTTGTTTGGCAACCCGGTTGATGCGCGTGATCGCAGGATGCGTCGCGACATCGGCTACATGAGCCAGGCTTTTTCGCTTTATGGCGAGTTGTCCGTCCATCAAAATCTACAGCTTCATGCCCGAATATTTGCAATCCCTGATCGAGAGGAGCGGATAGCGGAATTGACCGAACGTTTTGGCCTGGCGGCCCATCGCGATACACTGGCTGCCGCGCTGCCACTTGGGATCAAACAACGTTTGTCATTGGCGGTGGCGGTTATCCATCGTCCCCGTGTTCTTATTCTTGATGAGCCAACTTCGGGTGTAGACCCCGAAGCACGCGATGTCTTTTGGGCTTTGTTGGTCGAACTATCGCACAAAGACTTGGTGACGATCTTTGTTTCCACCCATTTCATGGCCGAGGCAGAACGCTGCGACCGCGTATCGTTCATGCATGCAGGCCGTGTTCTGGCGGAAGGTACGCCCGCAGACCTGATCGCCGCAGAAGGCACCGGTAGCCTTGAGGAAGCTTTCATTTCAGTTTTGGAGACCGCAGAAAAACCAGCACCTGTCGTGGCACCCAAAGTTGACTTTGCCACCAAGACCAAGGTCACCGGACAAGGCATCGGTCGTGCCCTGACTTACACACGACGCGAAGCGGTTGAAGTGGTCCGTGATCCCGTTCGTCTGGCATTTGCATTTCTAGGCTCGGCGATTTTGATGCTGGTGTTCTGCTTTGGCATATCCCTCGACATAGAAGATCTTGAGTTTGCCGTTCTGGACTTATCTCAAAGCCCGGAAAGCAGGGCCTACACGGAAGAAATATCGGGATCGCCTTATTTCAAGCAGACGCCACCTTTGATCAGCGCCACAGAAGGGCGCAGACGGTTGCAGGCCGGGGACGTTTCGATGGTGATCGAGTTGCCTCCTGATTTCGGGCGCAAGCTGCGCACAGGTGAACCTACCCAAGTGCTGGCAACCGTAGATGGAGCGATCCCCTTCAAGGGGGAAACAGTCGAGGGGTATGTCGCAGGGTTGCACCAGTCGTTTCTCGACGGGCAGTCGAGGACCAAAGGCGAACACGCGGTTGAGATCGCCCGTATTGAACCCCGGTTTCGCTATAACCAGAGCTTTGAGAGCATTGCAGCGATGGCCCCGGCCATGCCCGCCATCCTGCTGATCATGCTGCCTGCCGTGTTGGCTGCGGTCAGCGTCGCACGAGAGCGCGAGCTGGGCTCGGTGGTCAATTTCTACGTGACACCGACAACGCGGCTCGAGTTCCTGATCGGCAAACAGATACCCTATATCATGATTGCCTACGTGAATTTCCTGTTGCTGGCGGCAATGATTATTTTCGTCTTCGATGTGCCGCTTAAGGGCGATCCTCTACCTTTGGCATTGGGTGCGTTTTTGTACGTTTGGGCGACGACATCTTATGGGTTGCTGATCGCAACCATGACATCCAGCCAGGTGGCCGCGACTTTTGCCACTGCTATCGCTTCGGTCGTGCCCACCATTCAGTTCTCGGGCCTCTTGCAGCCCGTATCAACGCTTGAGGATGGTGCGCAGCTTATCGGCTCTCTCTGGCCCTCATCCTACTTCCTGCACCTCAATGTCGGGGCTTTCACCAAAGGGCTGGGATGGGAGGCGCTCGCACCGGACATTTTGGCACTTGCCTGCTTCGGGCCGGCATTGACACTGATCGCCGCGCTTTGCCTTCGCGCGCAGGAGAAATGAATGCAGCGATTGTCCTGCATATTCTGGCTTGGCCTGAAAGAAATGATGAGCCTGCGCCGGGACTGGGTGATGATGGCGCTGTTGGTCTGGTCTTTCACGCTGGCGCCCATGATGGAGGCAACCGGCGTAGCTACCTCGGTCAACAACGCGTCGATTGCATTCTCTGATGAGGACAATTCTCCACTGTCCCGAGCGCTTGCCACAGCATTTTTTCCGCCCGAGTTCCAGCCGGTCGTGCAAATCGAACCAGGTAGCGGCCCCGCACAAATGGACGCCGGAGAATTCATCTTCATAGTTGTTGTTCCACCGGGATTCGAAAAAGACCTGAGGGCAAGCCGCAAGCCTGAAATCCAAGTTCTGATCGACGCCACCGCGATGGAGCAGGCCGGGATCGGTGCCAGCTATATCACCAATATTTTGGGCGCGGAAATTCGCCGCTTTGCAATCGGTGTCGATCTTGTCGATCCACCTCTGGTCGAAGTCATCCTAAGAAGCGCTTTCAACCCCAACCGTGATACCGTGCGTTTTGCCGGGATCGTTGCCCTGATCGGACAGATCATGTGGCTTACCACCATTCTGACCGGCGCTGCCATGATCCGAGAAAGAGAGCACGGGACGATTGAGCATCTGCTGGCAATGCCGCTGACCCCGTTTGACATTGCAGCAGCCAAGATCTGGGCCAATGCAGCAATTGTCCTGATTGCTGCCAGCCTGTCGCTGACCTTTGTCATGCAGGGTGCGCTGGGAATTGAAATCTCGGGATCAAAAGGACTGTTCCTGTTTGGCACCGCCCTGTTTCTGTTCACCGCGACCGCACTCGGGGTTTTTCTGGCAACGATTGCGCGTTCGATGGCGCAGTTTGCGCTTTTGGTCATGCTGATCGTCCTTCCCATGCTGATGCTGTCCGGAGGAGAGACGCCGGTTGAAGGGCAGCCAGACTGGTTGCAGGTCGGGACGCTGCTATTACCATCTCGTCACTATATGGCCGCCAGTCAGGCGATTGTTTTCAAGGGCGCCGGTCTCGAAACAGTTTGGCCAGAGTTCATCTGGATGGCTTTGCTGGGCGCTGTCCTGCTGGCAACAAGCCTGATCCTCTTTCGGAGGTCTGTTGAGTAATTGAACCAAACCAGTTCTGATTAATACTCAAGGGCGATTTCACAATGTCGCTGGGATGAGTGATTTATTCATGTGTGACCGGATGCACGGCCTCCGATCATATATGGAACACGAATTTGGCTAGGAAAGAAAATTTTGTGCAGGCCATCAAATCTCCATTCCGGACTCGTGGAAAGGGGGTTACTCGACCCGAGAAAGCAGCAGAAAAACAGGTAAGAGGTCCTCGAACAATTCTATAGTTCGTTCAATGAGGTTCGGTTCGATAGCAAAGGCAGGATTGCCTAAATCCGTCCAGACGGTAAAGCCTTTCCGGCGTAATGCCTCTTCGTTTGGATGATCTTTGTCATAACCGGAGGGGACACGTTTCAATTCAGGATCCCCGACCCGGAATCCACGCTTTCGCATCACAGCGGTTAGCTTGGTCAACTCAGCCCCTTTTGGGCCTGCCATCTCAGTTCGGAAGGCACCCAACGCTTCCTTGTCATACTGAAACACTCCGCAGCCAAGCGCCAGATCGTCGGGCGAGAGCCCAAAGAACCACATCGGCGGCTGATCCGCTTTCCCGTCCGGACTAAACGCAATATGCAGGTGCGCATTGTAAGGTGTTTTGTCCTTGGAAAATCGGACATCCCGATGAATGCGGAAGATTTTGCTGCTGTGTGCCTGGCCGGTCAGATCACGCAAGGCAGCCGCCATGTCATCTGCGAACTGCCTGCTGGCCTCCTTCAAATGGGTCTCGTAAATTGCCTTGTTGGCTGCAAACCATTCCTTCGTGTTATTGGCGCGCAAATCCCTGAGAAAACCAAGCGCTTCGGATGAGAAACTTTCAAATTTGGCCATTGATTTCTCCGTTCAGTCTTTCGCGGGAAGGGCTGCGGCGTGTTCGAGACAAAGGTGTAACCAGCGCAGCAAAGCGGCGTCATCGCAATCACTCTCGTCCACGCGGATAAAGCCACCCAGTTTGCGTGAACCGTGAATCACTTCTTGAGCCGCAGGGTCCGCCAGCGCCATGCTTTCGTTTTCCTTGCCCACCCGGAACATGAAACGGCCCAACCCGTCGTTATGCCGCCGCGCCCCACACAGCATGTTGCCGTTCAAGAAAAAGCAATTGCCACCCATCATACGCTTTTCGGATATGCCCACATGCGCGGCCAAAGCGTCGCGAATGCGGGCGTTGAGGGTCTCATCCACCGGCATCAGCTGGATGCCTCAAGTTGCCGGTGGATCGAAGGCGCGAACGGAACACAATCGACGAAGTTTCCGTGGGGCCACATCACGCGCAAGAGCCTGTCGCTCCCATCCCATAGCGGATGGGCACCCGCCCTGAATCGACGCAGGTCAAAAGCAATCGCCAGTGGAATGCACACCCAGACCAATAACGCTGCAAAAACCTGCACGATGTGCGAATATTGTTCCATCTGCGCCCTCCTTTCAGACAGTTCTCAGGGCCTCATGCTTTCATAGGTGATCAATGCAAAGCGGGCACCTTGCGGGTCGTTCAGCGTGGCCATGCGCCCAACCCCCGGCATATCCATCACGGGTTGAAGAACTGTGGCGCCTTTGGCTTCGGCCTTTGCAACACTGGCATCCACATCGGGTACTGTGAAGAAGATCGTCCAGCTTCCACGCTCCTCCGGCATTGGTGAAAAGCCTCCGATAGCGGTCTCGCCCACAACTGCGGCTGAATAACTGGACCCATCCTGCATCGGCATATCGCTGATCGTCCAGCCCAGCACATCCTGATAAAAGGATTTGGCCTTGCTCTGATCCGGCCCGGAATGCCCGATCCATCCTGAATTTCCGACAGCCGTCATCTCAAGTATACTCATGGGTACCTCCGTTGGTTACGCCCGCCACATGCGGGTCTGACCCAAGGACGTACGAGGAGTGTGTGTTCCTACAGGCCCTCCAATTCTTTTTGACTGATTTTGATTTTTTCGTTGATCACGTCGCATTCCAACGTGGTGGGGGAAAGCGCCAATACGGTTTCAAAGGCGGAAATGGCGGCTTTATGATCCCCCGCTTCTTGCAAAAGGCCACCTCGCATCGCGTGAAACCAACGATAGTTGGGCAACTCATGTGACAGCGGGCCCATCGCCTTTAGCGCATATTGTGGGCCGAATAGCTTGGCCTGTGCGGCAATCTGGTTGAGCCGGATCACGGGTGTCGGCTGTAATGCGTAAAGGGCGGCGTAGTGGCTTTCTATTAACGCCCAGTTGGTTTCTTTGGATGAGGCAGAACAGGCATGAGCCGCTGCGATTGCAGCCTGGATGATATAGACCCCGCGGTGGCCAGTTCGTTGGGCTTTTTGCAACAGCGATGTAGCCTCGGCGATATTCGAACGATCCCAAAGGTCACGGTTCTGATCGTCGAGAGCGACAAGCTTGCCTTCCTCGTCAATACGGGCCCGGCGCCGGGCGTGTTGAAACAACAATAACGCCAGCAGTGCGGCCTGCTCGCCCATTGCAGGGAACAATGCAACTAGAAGACGGGCAAGCCGGATCGCTTCTTTGCACAGCGTGAGTTTGATTTGCTGCGGCCCGGCCGAGGTCGACCACCCTTCGCTGAACATCAGGTAAACCATTGTCGAGACTTCGCCCAACCGGGCTTGCCTTTCAGCCGGGCTTGGCGCTTCAAAGGCGACCGGGTTATTTGCTATCTTCTTTTTGGCGCGAGTAATACGCTGCTCCATGGTCTTGGATTTGACCAGAAATCCGCTGGCAATCTCATCGACGCTCAGCCCCACGACCACCCGCAAGGCGATGGCGATCTGATCCCGCCGATCCAGTTCCGGGTGACAGCAGATGAACAGCAAGCGCAGGACATCGTCCCGCATCTCGTCAGGGTCGGGTGTTTCCGCCGGCATCGGTTGAAACTCTTCTGCGTGGCGCGACAGGATTGCCGCGCGCCGCCGGGATTTGCGTAAATCATCCAGACCCGCATTCCGGGCCGTTGCCAGAAGCCATGCCAATGGATCACGAGGTGCCCCGTCCTGGGGCCAAACCGCCAAGGCTTTCAGGCAGGCGTCGGCAAAGGCCTCCTCTGCAGTGTCCAGATCCCGAAAAACCCGCGTCAGAGCAGCAATGGCGCGCGGGCGTTGTTCAGCGAATGTGGCCTCCAGCCAGTCTGACATGATCTATTCCGACGATATGGCTCCGCCGGCCCAGGCCACAGGCCGAACTTCCAGCCGCGCGACCGGTGAAGAGATCAGTTTTGCATGTTCCAATGCTTCTTCAAGGTCTTTGAAATCAGCGGCGTAAAACCCAAGGAAATTTTCCTTGGTCTCGGAAAACGGGCCATCGGTGATCAGGGGTGCAGCGCCCTCAGACGCGGCTGGTTCGACCATTACCGCTGACGTTGGCGGCATCAGTTTTATCGACACGAACTCTCCGCGTTCCGACAATACCGCTTGCAGGGCGCGATGGCCCGACATCACTTCGTCCTGGCGATCTTTCGGCAATGCCTCGAACACGCCCGGTTCCCCATAAATTGTAATCGCGTAGATCATTATCGCCTCCTTGCGTTGGTCGCATTGTGCAAGGACGCGCGAGGCCATGCAAATCCGACAACGACCAGAACCGACAAATTGCCCAGACCGCTTTTGTCTTAAAACCCAGCGGCCCGGGCTTCCATTACCATCTAGGGAACAGGTCAAGGGTTCTCAAAATCCGGTGCAAAACCGGCACCTTGAAAACCAGTTCCCAGAAAAATGTCCAAATGGTAGGCTGCGAAACTATGAAAAGCCGGCCAAATCGTCGATTAGCAGCCATCTTAGCAGCCGATATCGCAGGCTATTCAAGATTGGTTGGCTTGGATGAAGAAGGCACAATCGACAAGCTGCGCCGGATCCGCGCTGAAGTCATCGAGCCATTGATCGCCGGGTATTCAGGGCGCATTGCGAACACAGCGGGTGACAGTTTTCTGATCGAATTCCCCAGCGCAGTCGATGCGGTTCGCGCCGCCGTCGAGATACAGACCGAACTGTTGAAAAGAAACTCGGATACCGAACCCGACCGCGCAATCGTTTTTCGGATCGGTTTGAATGTTGGCGATGTCGTCTCGAACGCCGACGACATCTTGGGTGATGGTGTCAACGTGGCCGCACGGCTTGAGGCGCTGGCAGAACCAGGTGGGATTATCGCCTCGCAGGCGATTGTCGGATACGCGCGCAACAAGGTGCCCTTCGCCTTTACGCCAATTGGTCCGCAATCGGTCAAGAATATTGCGGACCCTATCGAGGCGTTCTGCGTCGAAACAGATGCGTTGACCCCGGCGGTAAAGCACAAAACCAAGAAAGTTCCTCATTTCATAGTTCTGGCTGTAATCGTCGCAATAGGCGCGACAGGATTTTTCGGAGTGAAGATATGGGAAAAGGGTCAGCTGCGCGCTTCTGAGGCGCAGATGGCCTACCCTCTGCCGGATCTTCCTTCGATCGCCGTGCTTCCGTTGACGAATTTCACCAGCGACGCGTCCAACAAGATGTTGATAGATGGTGTTTCCGAGGATCTTATTACGGATTTGTCCCGCATATCTGGGTTATTTGTCATCGCCGGAAACACTTCCTTTGCATTTCGGGACCGCGACATTGATGTGGCAGGTTTTGCCGAGAAACTGGGCGTTCGCTATGTCGTCGATGGGAGTCTTAGACGTAGCGGAGAAGGTTTTCGGGTCAACATCCGCCTGACGGACACATTGAACGGCAGGTTAATCTGGGCGGAACGTTTCGACGGTGAAATCGATGAGATCTTTGATCTGCAAAACAACATTGTACTGGCGATTGCGCACGAGTTGGATGTTCCACTGGACACAGAAAGCCGGATTGCTATCGAAAACATAGAAACTGAAAAGATCGAGGCGCGCGAAGCGTTCCAGCGCGGGTGGGAGCTTTATTCACGCTTCAATGAACAGGACAATCAGGCTGCAATTCCGCATTTTGAGCGCGCGGTCGAACTGGACCCGAATTACGCGCGCGCCTGGGCGATGTTAGCTATGGTACATTTGCGACCGCACATCTTCCACCACTGGTCAGGCTTTGCGAATGCTGACGAACAGATGCATATTGGGCTGTTCTATAAATACTACCGTGAACTGACGCATCAGGACACCTCGCTTATCCACGTCATCAGGGCAATTGTCGCTCTCAACCTTCCGGATTGGGACAGTGCCGAGGGTGTAAGTCGGGGAACGGACGAAGCGAGACAAGAAGCCGCAAAGGCCATCGCCCTGCAACCAAGCGACCCAGAATCGCATTTGACAATGGGATGGGCTTTGATCGCGGGTGGCGAGCCAGAGGAAGGGCTGGCGTTTGTGCAGGCTGCGATGCGCCTCGACCCGGAATACCCCAGTCACTACGCGTTATTTCAAGGTGCCGCGCTGTTTGCCATGAATGATCTGACAGGCTCAGAGGCGGTCATTATGTCTGAGCTGGATAGAAACCCGCAGGCAGTTGAGTTGATGCCATTTGCGGCCTCGATCTTGGCCTTAAACGGCGACCGAAATGCCGCAAGGGCAATGATCGAACGATGGCAGAAAGGAGAGAATGAGAGTGTTCTGGATGAAGTTGTACGAGAGTATTTCTTTATCGTGCGATGGATCGGCGAGCATCAGCATTTGAACACCCGCTTGAAAAACGGCCTTCAATTGGCCGCGCTTCCGCCGAGCACCACAGTTGCAAGCCTCAAAGCTGATCTGATGCGCGGAGATGCCAAGGAACAACGTGACGCGGCTCAGTCTTTGGCGCTCTTTGGGGCCGATGCAGCCCCAGCCGTTCCGGAACTGATCATGCTGTTGGGCAGCCCTTCGGTTTTTGTCAGAAAAGAAGCGGCCATCGCCTTGGGTGAAATCGGAGAACAAGCATCCCCCGCATTGCCTGCATTGGAAGCAAACGCAGACGGGTCTTTGTCGGGAAGATTTGCCGCCCGAGCCATTGAACAGATACGCGGAGCCTCACAATAACGACGACTTTGGGCGCTATCGACCACTTGGCTCCTGCTTTTCTGGAGACTGTCGGCTAGAAACACAGGCAGATATCCTTCGTCCCGTTGACCGCAACCTCAGGCAGGTGTTCTGAAAGCACTCAGGCTTTCGCTGAAATGCTCAATGAACTCCAGTGTGATCAAAGACGGCTGCTTCAAGACTGGGCGTACCAGCGAAAGCGTATGCGGCAAAAACGGCTTGAATGGCCTGTAGCTTAGCCCTCGGTCCGTATATTGGACTGCGTCCAGCTCGCTGACGATGGAAACGCCGACGCCTTTTATCGCCAATTCACATGCCGCCGTGAATTGCCTGACCTCGATATGCGAGTTGAGTGTAACGTTGGCCCGCTGAAATGCCTTCGAAAGCCGTCCGAAAAAGTCGCTGTCGCGCCGCGTATGTATGATGTTCTCATCCGCAAGATCGGATGGCGCCACCTCCGAGAGGTTCTCAAGCGCGTGATTTTTCGGGAATACGCAAACCGTGCGCACATCGACATTTCTGCTTTCGACCCCCGGATGACCGTTAAAACCATCAGTGATTCCAAAGTCATATTGTTCGCCAACCATCCATTCCAATATCCGTTCCGGCCTGTCCGGTTCGATCGTCATGGTGACACCTGGCCGGTCTTTCAGAAAACTTGCCACAACATCCGGCAGATGGCTGGTGGCAAAACCGGGAAGGCAGGCGACGCGGATATGCCCGGCTTTTCGCTGCGTGATATTCTGACTGGCGTCTGATATCTGCTTCATCAATTCCAGAACGCGGTCCACGCTGGGTTGCAGATAGCGAACTTCTTGTGTCGGAACCAATCGGCCCTTGCGTCGATCAAAAAGTTGAAAGCCAAACGATTTTTCAAGATCCGACAGCAACCTGCTGACAGCTGGTTGGCTCACCCCCAAATCGGCGGCCGCTGCTGTGACCGAACCATTGGTGGTCACCGCCATGAGCGCTTCCAGTTGCCGAATTCTCAAAGTTTGTCTCATTGCAGACCCAGTTCCGCTTTTTCATTCACGTCTATAACATTGCATTATGTTTTTTGCCAATAAGTAGGGCTTGAATTATATTTCTGTAACGGTAACGTCGTGAAATCGTCATGTGTGTCGAATACGCGTTGCGCTCGTCACTCAACGAAGCATCAAACCTGATGCATGGGAGGAATCATGAAAAAGAATTTGCTTGGCGCTCTTGCCGTTACAACTGCCTTGTCACCCTTGGCGGCAATGGCGCAAACCGAAGTTCAATTCTGGCATGCCTTCACCGGCCGCCTTGGCGAACTTGTCAAAGCGCAGGTTGAAGAGTTCAACGCCAGTCAGGATGAGTTTGTCGTGGTCGAAAGCCACAAGGGCAACTATTCGGAAACCCTGAACGCTGGCATTGCCGCGTTCCGTGCTGGCGAACAGCCACACATCCTGATGGTTTTCGAAGTTGGCACCGCAACGATGATGTCGGCGAAAGGCGCGATCAAGCCGGTCTACGAAGTCATGGCTGAAAGTGGCGCGTCTTTTGATCCCGACGCCTATATCGGTGCGGTGAAAGGTTACTACACCACCACCGACGGAGATATGTTGTCGCTGCCGTTCAACTCTTCCACGCCGGTCTTGTGGGTCAACCGAGATGCCATGCAGGCAGCAGGCGTTGATCCCGACACCGACCTGTCGACTTGGGAAAAGGTTGGCGACGTTCTGGAGCAACTCAAAGCCGGAGGCGAGGACTGCCCGCTGGTGACGGCATGGCAAAGCTGGATCCACCTGGAAAACCTGTCTGCGTACCACAACGTTCCGTTTGCATCGCAGGACAATGGTTTTGCCGGTCTGGACACAGAACTGATGCTGAATGGCCCGGTACAGGTCGCGCACCTGAGCGCCATGGGCGACTGGGCCAAGGATGGTAAATTCATCTATACCGGTCGCAGAAATGAAGGCGGCGCAAACTTCCGGGCGGGTGAGTGTGCCTTGTTCACCGAAAGCTCGGCCGGGTATGCCGGGATCAAAGCCGAGGCCGCGTTCGACTTTGATGTGCGTCCGCTGCCGTATTGGGAAGCGGTCACAAGCGAGCCTCAAAACACCATCATCGGCGGTGCATCCCTTTGGGTTATGGAAGGTCATGATCCCGAAGAATATAAAGGCGTTGGTGAGTTCCTGAGCTTCTTGTCCTCGTCCGACGTTCAGGCGGCATGGCACCAGAATACCGGCTATCTTCCGATTACCGCAGAAGCCGGTGAAGCGACCCGTGCGGCCGGTTTCTATGATGAAAACCCGGGCACCGATATCGCTGTGATCCAGATGACCGCGAAAGAGCCGACAGCAAACTCGAAAGGTCTGCGTCTGGGATCGTTCGATCAAATCCGCGGTATCATCGATGAGGAGCTTGAGGCCATCTGGTCCGGCGAGAAATCCGCCCAGGAAGCTATGGACAGCGCAAAAGAACGCGGTGACGCGCTTCTGCGCAGGTTCGAATCGGCAAATCAATAAACCTCTGAAATCCGGTGCGGGCTCGGCAGAGCCCGCATCCACTTTTCTCGGCGGGTCATCAGGATGGAAAAACGCGTCACATTCCGCGGCTGGCTGTTGCCATTGGCGCTGATCGCCCCACAGGTCGTCATTTCTGCCGTATTCTTCTTCTATCCCGCTGCCCAAGCTGTATGGCAGTCGCTGTTCATCCCAGATCCGTTCGGGTTGTCGTCCAAGTTCGTCGGTCTGGGCAATTTTGAATTTCTGCTAAGCGACAAGTTTTACCGCGCATCCTTCGTAACCACGGCGGTGTTTTCGACGCTTGTTACGCTCTGCTCCATGATCCCGGCCCTGTTTCTGGCAGTCATTGCAGATCGGCTGATCAAAGGATCCGGAGCTTATCGGACTCTGCTGATTTGGCCTTATGCAGTCGCTCCGGCGGTTGCAGGTGTGCTCTGGCTGTTCATGTTCAACACGCGCGTCGGTGTCGTGTCGTGGTATCTTGGACAGCTGGGCTATGACTGGAACCACGTCTTGAATGGCACCGAGGCGATGGGGCTTGTGGTTGTCGCTTCGGCTTGGGGGCGCATCAGTTATAACTTTTTGTTCTTCTTCGCCGCGCTCCAGTCGGTTCCGCGGTCGGTCATCGAGGCCGCCGCGATCGATGGCGCACGGTTCTGGCGCAGGTTTTTCACGATTGTCCTGCCGTTACTGTCACCGACGGCGTTTTTCCTGCTTGTAGTGAATGTGGTCTATGCGTTCTTTGAAACTTTCGGCGTAATCCACACAATCACCGGCGGCGGGCCGCAGCAGTCCACGACCATTCTGGTCTACAAGGTGTTTTCAGATGGGTTCGTCGGTCAGGATCTGGGTTCGTCTTCGGCGCAATCGGTCATCTTGCTGATTGTCGTCGGCCTGCTGACCGTCATCCAGTTCAAATACGTGGAAAAGAGGGTGCATTACTGATGGCAACCCAACAGCACGGAATGGTCGAAAAGCGCGGAGCGGGCATCTGGCTGACACATGCCCTGATGATCCTTGGCGTTCTGGTCATCTTCTTTCCGATCTGGCTGGCATTTGTTGCCTCAACCGTTACCCAGCCGGAAGTTGTATCACCGCCCATGCCACTTTTGCCGGGCGATCAGTTCTGGGAAAACTACAAGGCAGCCCTGTTTTCCGGCGTGAATGTCCCTGTCGCAACGATGCTGTTCAACAGCCTTGTGATGGCCATCGGGATTGCAGTGGGCAAGATCATCATTTCACTGCTTTCGGCTTTTGCAATCGTCTATTTCCGCTTTCCCGGTCGAACAACGTTCTTTTGGCTGATCTTCCTGACCCTGATGCTGCCGGTTGAAGTGCGAATCGTTCCGACGTTCGAAGTTGTCGCCGGGTTCGGCATGCTCAACAGCTATTACGGACTGATCTTTCCGCTGATCGCCTCGGCCACGGCGACCTTCCTGTTCCGTCAGTTCTTTCTGACAATCCCGGACGAGCTGGCCGAAGCTGCGCGTGTGGATGGTGCCCGGCCGATGCGGTTTTTCATCGACATCGTCGTACCGATGAGCCGGACAAACATCGCGGCACTGTTCGTCATCCTGTTTATCTATGGGTGGAACCAGTATCTGTGGCCGCTGCTTATCACCACCGACCCTGAAATGAACACCATTGTGATGGGCATCAAGCAGATGTTCCCGTCTGGCGATGATGTGGCTGATTGGCCCGTCATTATGGCGACGTCCATTCTGGCGATGATCCCACCGGTCATCGTGGTGGTGTCGATGCAAAAGCTTTTTGTCCGCGGCCTTGTCGATAGCGAGAAGTAAGAAATGGCAACAGTAACCCTGGAGAATGTCAAAAAGAGTTTTGGCCCGACAGATGTCATACATGGCATCGACATCCACATTGAAGATGGTGAGTTCATTGTCATCGTCGGCCCTTCGGGCTGCGGAAAATCCACGCTGTTGCGGATGGTGGCAGGGCTTGAGACCGTGACTTCGGGTGAAATCCGGATTGGCGAGGAACGGGCCAACGAAAAAGAACCGATGGATCGCGACATTGCCATGGTGTTCCAGAACTATGCGCTCTACCCGCATATGTCGGTCCGGCAGAACATGGGCTATGGCCTGAAGATCGCAGGGTTGCCCAAAGCCCAGATTGATCAAAAAGTGACCGAGGCTGCCAGGCTATTGCAGCTTGAACCATTGCTGGATCGCAAACCCAGACAATTGTCAGGCGGCCAACGTCAGAGAGTGGCTATGGGTCGCGCGATTGTCCGCGAACCTGCGGTTTTCCTGTTTGACGAGCCTCTTTCGAACCTGGATGCCAAGCTTCGCGTGCAGATGCGGCTTGAGATTCGTGAGCTTCAGGAAAAACTGGGGATCACGTCGCTTTATGTAACCCACGATCAGGTTGAAGCCATGACAATGGCCGACAGGATGATCGTCATGAACGGCGGTATCGCCGAACAGGTAGGCACACCGCTAGAGGTATACGAAACACCAAGAACCCTGTTTGCGGCGCAGTTCATCGGCAGCCCCGCGATGAATGTCTTTGAGGCCCGACGTGAAAACGGAACCGTCATGATTGGTGAGGTCGCGGTTGGTTCGTCACAGGGCCCTGATACTGCCTTCAAGCTGGGGGTACGACCCGAACATCTTTTGCTGGATGACAATGGCCCGATTGAGGCCACGATTCAGATGGCCGAGCCACTGGGGGCAAATACGCTGTTGCACGGTCAACTGACCGGCTCGGGCGATTCGATCACGATCAGCCTTCCGGGTGTGCATCCGATCGAAGGACGGCATCCGAACATGCGGTTTTCTGTGTCCTCAAACCATATGCATCTGTTTGACCGCTCCACCGGTGAAAGGCTGGAAGGCTGATGGCATTTCCTCAGGTCGAGGCTTTCCGGGGGGGCGACAACCTGATCCGCATCGTAGGCCACCGTGGTGCGCGAGGCGTTCTGCCTGAAAACAGCATGATTGGCTTCGACTTTTCGCTGTCCATTGGTGTGCCGCTTCTGGAGTTTGATGTTGTCCTCTCGGCTGACGACATCCCTGTCATTACCCATAATCACCGGCTGCACGCCCCCAGTTTTCGCGATGCTGACGGCCGGTTTCTGACCGGGGAAGAGCCAAAGGTTTCTACCCTGACGTTTGAGCAGATTCAGAAGTTCGATATCGGGCGATTGGATGGGAATACTGCCTATGGTCGGCGTTTTCCTGATCAGGCACAAATGGATGGCGTTCGCGTTCCAAGGCTGCTTGACCTGCTGGACCTGGTGAGTGATCCCCAACATAGCGATGCCCGTCTGATGCTCGAGCTGAAATCGGACCCCGATTTGGCCCATGACGCGCGCTACAGAGAGACGTTTGTCGGTTTTGTCCTGCAAGAAGTTCGTTCCAAGGCCCTGTCGTCACGCGCGGTGCTTCACAGTTTCGACTGGAATCTGTTGGAAGAATGTCAGCGGCAAGCACCGGATATGCCTTCTTCTTATCTGACCCAACTTCCCGAAAACGCCGAGGATGTTGGGGAGGATTCTTCCAAAGCAGTCTGCCCGGATTTTCGCAGCTGCGAGGGCGATATTCCGCGATTGGTCAAGCAAGCGGGCGGCTCACTGTGGTGCCCGTATTATGCGGATGTAACTGCCGAAAACGTCGAACTGGCCAAAGATTTGGGCCTTTGCGTCGCCGTTTGGACGGTCAATGACCCTGATGGCATTGCCAGAATGATCGACCTGCGTGTGGATGCCATTGTTTCTGATTATCCGGGTCGGGTTCAAAGGCACTTGTCTGACCGGGGTATGAGCTGGCACTAAATCGTCCTGAAGGCCGGGGCTGAATGCCTCGCCCTTCAGTTTATTAAATTTCCTTCGTAAGGGCAGAGAATCGTTAGAACAGTTGCAAATCCTTCGCGCCGCTTTGGATTTCAGCAAAATTCGGCATGTTCTGGATCGAAACAGGTGCAGGCTTCGTGCCCGGCATCGCAACTGTCGGCTTCGCCACGTTCGCCATTCCAAAGACCGGTTTTTCCAGCTCACCCCGGATATCGCGCAGCAACGTTTTATGATCCGGCATCGCTTTGATTATCTGCGCAAGGTCCTCTTTTGCGCGCTTCATGCCCTGGAACCAAATCACTTTCTTCAACGGCCGCAAACGATCACGAATGCCGGTGCCGTAACCCGTATCATAGACCTGTTTACCCAACAGAACCGTCTGATAAACGCGATGGTCAAACAGCGTGGCAAATTCCACATCGTGATCCATCGGCAGGCGGTGCTGCCACAACTCCAGATTCTCGGCCAGCCGATCCGGTATCTTCATCTCTGTCCGCGCGTCGATCCAATAGGGGTCATCCTTTCGGTTGCCCAATCGGTAGTGCAGACAGATGAATTCCAGAACCTCGTTATAAAGCTTGTCCATCTGCCGGTTGTATCTTGCCCGCAGTGACGGTGCGACGTCGCGCGTCGGCAAGTGTTCTGCAAACCAGCGCACTGCGTGGTCAATCATGTGGATCGCGGTACTTTCCAACGGCTCGATAAACCCGCCTGACAGACCGATTGCCACGCAATTCTTGACCCAGGCATTGCGCACGCGCCCGACGCGCATCGGGATTACACGCGGCGTCAAACCCTTGCCGCTGTCACCCAGCCATTCAAGATATTCGTCTGCCGCCTGATCATCCGTTCGATGCGCCGAGGAGAACACATAGCCCGTACCCACACGATTGTAGAGCGGCACCCGCCACGTCCACCCCGCGCCCAGCGCGGTCGACCGCGTGAGGCTTTCGATTTTATTGGGATTGCGGTGTTCAACCTGCAACGCCATGGCGCGATCATTGGGCAAATAGTCCGAATAATCCAAGAACGGCTCGCCCAGCGCCTGATTGATGATCAGGCCGCGGAACCCGGTGCAATCGATGACCATTTCGATGTCATGACGTCCTGCCCGCTCCAGCATCAGATGGCTGACGTTGCCTTGTTCATCCAGCTCGACCTTCTGTACCTCGTCCTGAATATGCTCGACACCGCGCTTTGTGCAGACCGTGGTTAGCATGCCCGCAAACTTCACCGCATCCAGATGATAGGCATAGCCAAAACGCTGTTCAAACTCGGGCTGACCCAGCTGCCGCGCGCCTTTGCACAGACGTCCCAGATGATCGTGGGGCGAAATGGACTGTGTAAAGTCCCGCTCTCCGTTGCCAAAGCGCAGAAAATACTCCGCGGCGTCCAACCCTTCCAGCATCTGGCCATGGGCAAAGGGGTTCACGTAATCGATGCGTTTTCCTTTGGGGTCCTTGTTCCAGTTGCAGAACTTCACGCCCAGCTTGAATGACGCGTTCGTTTCGCGGAAAAAATCCCGTTCGGAAATGCCCGCCTGACGGAGCGTGACCGGCATGCGTGGCACCGTAGCCTCACCCACACCCACGGTCGAAATGTTGGGGCTTTCGATCAGGCAGATATGTGGTCGGTCTTTTGTTGCTGAAGTGCGTGAAAACACCATGTCCAGGATCAACGCGGTCATCCAGCCTGCCGTGCCGCCACCTACGATGGTGATTTTGCGCAAACGATTGTTCATATTCTTCTGTCCCCATTGGTTTTGAGGACTATATCAAGTTTCCGACGCTTATCTAGGCTCTGCCATTATGTGCTTATGACCCAGCTTTGAACATATCCCTGTACTGGTCGCGCAAAATGTTCTTTTGGACTTTTCCCATCGTATTGCGGGGCAATTCATCCAGTTGAATAAGCATTCGGGGATGCTTGAACCGCGCCAGGCTGTCGCGCACTGCGCCCATGATCGCGTCGAGATCCGGAGATTGCCCGGATTCGGCAACAATCAGGCCCAGCACGGTTTCACCGAAGTCGGGATGCGGCACGCCGATCACTGCACTCTCCAGAACACCGGGCTGGCCGTCCAGAACCAGTTCAATTTCCTTGGGGTAGATATTGTAGCCACCCGAAATGATCAGGTCCTTGTTGCGCCCGACGATATGGATGTAGCCATCTTCGTCGATACGTCCGAGATCACCGGTGATAAAGAATCCGTTTTCGCGCAGCTCGGCAGCCGTCTTTTCCGGCATCTGCCAATATCCCTTGAACACGTTCGGGCCACGCACTTCGATCTCGCCGATTTCACCCTGCGGCAAAGGGTTGCCGTCTGCATCGCATATCTTCAGTTCGACCCCCGGCAAGGGAAACCCAACCGTGCCCGCGCGACGTTCGCCGTCATAGGGGTTCGAGGTGTTCATATTGGTTTCAGTCATGCCATAGCGTTCTAGGATACGATGCCCGGTACGCTCTTGAAATTGTGCATGGGTATCCGCCAGCAATGGGGCCGAACCCGATACGAACAGGCGCATATGTTCGGTCAACTCGCTGGTAAAACGCGCGTCTGCCAACAGGCGCGTGTAGAAGGTCGGCACTCCCATCATCGACGTGGCGTCGGGCATCCTGTCAATGATCTGATCAGGGTCGAATTTTGGCAGCCAGATCATGCTTCCGCCGACAGCCAGAATGATATTGGTGGCCACAAACAGCCCATGCGTGTGAAAGATCGGCAGCGCGTGCAACAGAACGTCTTCCGACGTAAACCGCCACTCTTTGACCAGTGTCCGTGCATTGGACAACAGGTTGTTCTGGGTCAACATCGCGCCCTTTGAACGTCCGGTGGTGCCCGATGTATAAAGAAAAGCTGCCAGATCCTCACCGTTCCGATCCACGGTCGCAAAGCTGTCTGGCAT
>NZ_JBXWSG010000053.1:0-25075 GCF_059613305.1 Ruegeria sp. BHSB056
AGGCCGAAGTGCGCAAAGCTTACAAGAAGCTGATCAAGGTGTTGCACCCGGACATGAACGGCGGCGACCGGTCGCAGGAAGAGCAGCTGCAAGAGGTCGTCTGGGCCTGGGACCAGATCAAGGACAGCCGGAATTTCAAGTAGGGTCACCGTCAGTCGCCAGTTGTATACACAGTTTGAAACGATTGTGAGGATGCTGTCTGGAAACCTGTTTCAATTCCCGCGATAGTGGCAGGGTATAGAACCAGAGCTTTTCCCGGAGCGTCCACTGTGCGTATGCCTTTCTTACTGTTGCTTGCCTCTCTTTGCGGGCTGGTCGTGGCGCAGTTCTATCCGACCGAGATGGACTGGCTGTTCCTTTTGTCCCTGCTTTGTGTGTTCGCCAGTACGATCCTTCTGATCCGGGCCTGGTTCGACTGGCGCAGGGCCAACACATGGATCATCGTGGACGGGTCGAACGTGATGCACTGGAAAGACGGCGCACCGGATCTGGCTACGTTGCGGCAGGTTCTGGCCAGCCTGAAGCAAGCCGGGTTCAAACCGGGCGTCGTGTTCGATGCGAATGTCGGGTACAAGGTCGAAGGGGAATACATGAACGACCGGGCGCTGAGCCGCGCCCTGGGCTTGCGGGCCAAGCGAGTCATGGTGGCGCCCAAAGGCACGCCAGCAGATCCCCTGATCTTGCAGGCCGCGCGGGACAGCAGGGCGCGTATCGTGACAAATGACAGGTTCCGCGACTGGGAGGACGAGTTTCCGGATGTGTTGAAAGCGGATCGCCTTGTGAAAGGTGGTTTTCGCAAGGACGAGCTTTGGTTTTCGCTTTGACCACGCGACCACAGCTTTACGCAACGATCCGGGTTTCGTAGCGTTCAGGAGTGATACCGACGGGCCCCTGCCCCGAAATAACCGTGTTGGATGCAAGCACCGTGGCACGCAAAGAGCAGAAACCGCCAAAAGCCAAGATCCCGCCGGATCATCCGTTTTCAGACATCATCAGCGATGCGTACAGGGTTTTTGCCTATCCAAAGCCGAGCAGCATCGAGGTTTGCGAAGGCTGCTGCATGGACGCCGACATTGAGGCGGATTTCTTCACGCCGCCCATTGCCCAGCTGCCCCTGCATTACGTTCAGGACTGGTTCTTTGCCGCTTGTGATCCTGCGGGGATAGCCCGCGACACATGGGGATACCTGCTGCCCCGGATCCTTGAGATTCTGGCCGTGGACGAAGACCCCGCCAGCGTTGGGCTGGAGGTGAGCCTGAACCGGTATGAAACCGGCAACCCGAAGAACTGGTCGCCCGAGGAATGGCAGGTTCTAGACCGGTTCCAGCGCGCATATTTGAAACGCGAGATGGCACGGGAACGCGGCTGCCTGGACGATACGCTTTGCATGTTCGCCCTGGCAGGATGGCCGCTGGAGTCGCTGTTCGAACAGGTCGCCGCAAGCCCGGATACCGAATTGGTGCTGCGCCTGTGGCGCGATTGGTGCGCATATTGCGTTCCGGGGCGGGACTCGATCTGGATTACCGCATTCTGGAACAGCCCCGGCAATACGCGGGCCTTTGAGTTTTACACCTCGGAAGCGATGCACGACAGGATGACCGGCATTGCGTTCGCCGAGGACACTCCGGAGGATATCGTGGAAAAGGCGCTGGCCGTGGCCAGTGTTATCGAGACCCATGCCGATTGGGCCATGGGCGGGTTGACAACCTAGGGTCTGAGCCATGCGCGAATGATGTTGGGTTGATGTCCCGGAGGATGAAGGCGTCAAACCTTGTTCGGTTGATCCCCGATTGGCAACTAAAGCACTAATGCTGTTAACAGCGCGGCGTGATCCGGGTGCGCACCAACAATGGCGCCACGATTTCCGCAACGCGGGACTATTCTGCGAACACGTCTCGCAACGCGCGTGCCTCGCGCCCGGTCAGGCAGCTTAGGCGCGTTTGGGGGTGTGGTCCTGCGTCTGAACGCAACACCGGAAAGAGCGCGCGCAGTTCTTCGACATCCTCGCGATGCAGTGATTTCAGCGCCATGTCGCCCGGGAACAGGCTTTCGCTTTGCAATCCGTGCGATGTGAGGATCACATGTTCGGCGCAGGCGATGTGATAATATGTCACCGCTTCGCCCGTGGTCACCTGCCGGATGGTATCATCGTTGACCAGATGAATGGCCGCGCAGAACACGCTTGGCGCGCCAAAATAAAGCTCGGCCCGCCAGCCCCCCAGCACAACGCGGTGTTGCGGAGAGAGGTAAAGATCCCTGTCCGGCAGCCCCTTGCCCAACGCATCGCGCCGGATGCAGACCGGGTTGAACTGGGGCCGGACCCGCAGGATTTGCGCGCTGAGTGTTCGTTTGCCGATCCATTCGATGGGCAGCGTGGTCCCGCCGGCTACGCAAACCCGGTCACCCACGGCCAGATCTTCGACCGGGCGCGGGCCGCGATCCGTTTCGATCAGGGTGCCCGAGACAAAACAGGGCGGATTGGTTGGGTTCAGATCACTCGGGGTGATCTTCCAGTTGCCAGTGGTCATCGGACCGGTTGGGTTATTGGCATCCCAGGCGTAGATTTGCCCGCCGACCTGAATGAATTCTCCGGTTTCCCCGGTTCCGCGGTAGTTTCCTTGCCCCAGATAGGTGTAAGGCTGGAAAGTCGCGCCCCCGTCAAACGACACCATCGATCCGCTGATGATCGCGGATTGTGTCGTGTTCTGGACGATGAGATCGTTCTGGCCCGTTGTTCTGGCCGTATGGAGAAGAACGTTAAATGCCACCGGGCGTCACCAAGGCCATGCTGGCAGATATCGACGCCTGCTGATCACTCGACCCAGAGCAACATTGCAGACGGAGCCGCACCCGGCATTCCCGTTTCACCAACACCCGATCACTTATAAAACGCCCCATAAGACCATTTTATATGTCTGATAAGGTCACTTTCCACAACATATAGTTTGCCGAATGCCCACCTGCTTGCAGCATTTCGGACACATGGTTCGGCATCTGCATCCGATCAGGCCGCGCTGTCATTGAGGAATGCAGCGTGATCTGTGCCTTGTACCCGTCGCGACCAAGGATCGCACGCGCGTCAATAGGGCCAGTTTGAAAGAAAAACCTGCTCACCTTTCCGAGCGGGCGGCTTTCCCTTGCCCTTGCCCGCAATATGTTGCACCACACACGGGTTCAAACCCGGCAATACGGGCCAAAGGATAAGGACAAGGCGAATGGCTGACGGATCGATCGATGTAAACGCAAAACCCACCGAAGATATCTCGGTCCGTGACGTATTTGGCATTGAGACGGATATGAAGGTCAAAGGGTTTGCCGAAGCCACCGACCGTGTGCCCGTCATCGACCCGACCTACAAGTTTGACCCCGAGACAACATTGGCGATCCTGGCGGGCTTTGCCCATAATCGCCGGGTGATGATTCAGGGTTATCACGGCACCGGCAAATCGACCCATATCGAGCAGGTCGCCGCCCGTCTGAACTGGCCCGCCGTGCGCGTGAACCTGGACAGCCATATCAGCCGGATCGACCTGATCGGCAAGGACGCGATCAAACTGCGCGATGGCAAGCAGGTGACTGAATTCCACGAGGGCATCCTGCCCTGGGCCCTGCGCAACCCCGTCGCCATCGTATTCGACGAATATGACGCGGGCCGGGCCGACGTGATGTTCGTGATCCAGCGCGTGCTGGAACATGACGGCAAGCTGACCCTGCTGGACCAGAATGAGATCATCACGCCGAACCCGTGTTTCCGCCTGTTTGCCACTGCAAACACCGTGGGTCTGGGCGATACCACGGGTCTGTATCACGGCACGCAGCAGATCAACCAGGCGCAGATGGACCGCTGGTCGCTGGTCTCGACCCTGAACTATCTGAGCCATGATGCCGAGACGATGATCGTGCTGTCGAAGGCGCCACACTACAACACCGCCGAGGGGCGCAAGACCGTCAGCCAGATGGTCACCGTGGCCGACCTGACCCGGACCGCCTTCATGAATGGCGATCTGTCCACTGTCATGAGCCCGCGGACCGTGATCAACTGGGCGCAGAATGCCGAGATCTTCCGCAACGTGGGTTATGCTTTCCGCCTGTCGTTCCTGAACAAATGCGACGAGTTGGAACGTCAGACCGTGGCCGAGTTCTATCAGCGTTGTTTCGACGAGGAACTGCCGGAGAGCGCCGCGAGCGCGAGCCTTGGTTAAGGCAAGCATCACCTCTGCGCTCATTGCGACCGTATGCGCTGGCTGTACACCGGTCAGATTTGAAAACCGTTACCCAAATGCCTACTTGGAAGAGGACTTCATATCTTCTCATGACGGTGGAGACGCGTTCGGCGCTCTCAGTTGTGGGTCAGTTTTTCACTATTGGGCAGCGTACAATAGCAAGAACGGTCTCCAATCCGCAAACGAAACCAAAGCGTCAAATGCGTTTCACACGTTACTCGCAAAAATGAACTATCGTTCTGGATGGAAAGACCTACAAAGCCTGTGGAAACGACCTGTATCCAGCGAGGAGCTTGAGCAGTTTGGCCCCCGTGAGGATCCTGTAACTGGTCGGATCTCGCACTCACTTTTTGACAAGTGCAAGAGACTGGCTTCAAGATACCCAGAAACGCAAAACCTAGCAGTTTTTTGAATGAGTAAACCAAACGACAACCCTGCCGATCCCTTCAAGAAGGCCTTGGCCGAAGCCACCAAGGTCATGGCCGATGATCCTGAGCTGAACATTTCGTACACGGTCGATCCGTCGGGCTTGTCGGGTGAGTCGATGCGGCTGCCGCAGGTGTCGCGCCGTATGACGCGGGAAGAGGTTCTGCTGGCGCGCGGCACGGCGGATGCTTTGGCGTTGCAGCGCCGGTATCATGATGACGCAACCCATGCGCGCTATGCGCCTCCGGGGGACATGGCGCGGGACTTGTACGAGGCGATGGAAACGGCACGTTGCGAGGCGATGGGCGCGCGGGACATGCCCGGCACTGCCAGCAATATCGACGTCAAGATCGGGCATGAGGCGATCCGGCGCGGATATGACCAGTGCAAGCAGCCTGCCGATGCGCCCTTGTCGGTGGCGGCGGGATACCTGATCCGGCATCTGGCCACCGGGCGCGATCTGCCGCCTGCGGCCGAGAACATCATGAACCTGTGGCGCGGGTTCATCGAGGAACAGGCCGGTGGCGTGTTGGAGAACCTTGATGACGTGCTGTCGGATCAGGCGGAATTCGCCAGGTTCGCGCGGCAGATGATCAAGGATCTGGGCTATGGCGACCAGCTGGGTGATGACCCCGACGAGTTGGACGACGAACAAGAAGATCAGGCCGAGGACGACGCCGAGGAACAGCCCGATCCCGACAGCACCGGTCAGGATGATCAGGACGATCAGGACGCGGATGCGACGCCTGAGCGGACGCAGGAAGAGCAGCAGGATCAATCTCAGGCGCAGGTCTCGATGGATGAGATGGCCGAGGATGAGCTGGGTGACGAGGCCGAGATGCCTGATGGCGAAGCGCCGCTGGAGCCGCCTGCCCCGCCGCCCGCATCCGAGGCCGATCCGGATTACAAGGTCTATCTGAGCACGCATGATGAAGAGATTGCCGCCGAAGATCTGGCCGAACCTGCGGAACTGGAACGGCTGCGGGCCTATCTGGATCAGCAGCTTGAACCTTTGAAAGGGGCGGTTTCGCGCCTTGCCAACAAGTTGCAGCGCCGGTTGCAGGCGCAACAGAACCGCAGTTGGGAGTTCGACCGCGAGGAAGGCATTCTGGATGCGGGCCGTCTGGCGCGCGTTGTCGCCAACCCCACCACACCGCTGAGTTTCAAGGTCGAGAAGGATACCGAGTTCCGCGATACGGTGGTCACGTTGCTGCTGGACAATTCGGGGTCGATGCGGGGGCGTCCGATCTCGATCGCGGCCATCTGCGCCGATGTTCTGGCGCGGACGCTGGAACGCTGCAATGTGAAGGTCGAGATTCTGGGCTTTACCACGCGGGCGTGGAAAGGCGGTCAGGCGCGCGAGGCGTGGTTGAACGATGGCCGCCCGCAGCAACCCGGCCGTCTGAACGACCTGCGCCACATCATCTACAAGGGGGCCGATGCGCCGTGGCGGCGGGCGCGGCCCAATCTGGGTCTGATGATGAAAGAGGGCCTGCTGAAGGAAAACATCGACGGCGAGGCGCTGGAATGGGCGCATCGCCGGATGATCGCGCGGCGCGAGCAGCGCAAGATTCTGATGGTGATTTCGGATGGGGCTCCGGTTGATGATTCAACCCTGAGCGTGAACCCCGCCAACTATCTGGAAAAGCACCTGCGCGATGTGATTGCCATGGTGGAGAAGCGCAAGATGGTCGAGCTGCTGGCGATTGGCATCGGTCATGATGTGACCCGGTATTACGACCGTGCGGTGACAATCACCGATGTGGAACAGCTGGCCGGTGCGATGACGGAACAACTGGCGGCCCTGTTCGACAGTGATCCGCGCGCGCGGGCGCGGGTGATGGGGATGAAGAAGGTCAGCTAGGCTGGCCTTGCCTCCGGCGGGAGTATTTCCCAAAAGATGAAAAGGCGGCGATTTCGACCGCCCGGCTGAGGGAGGTGTAGTATGTTCCAATCCTTTGAGGTGACCGCGCGGCCCGAGCAGGGGCCGCCGCGTCTGGCTGCGTTACGCGCGGAGCTGGCGCGCGAAGAGTTGGACGGGTTTCTGATCCCGCGTGCTGATGCGCATCAGGGCGAGTATGTGGCCCCGCGGGATGAACGACTGGCCTGGTTGACCGGATTTACGGGATCGGCCGGGTTCTGTGCTGCGCTGACCGGCATGGCTGGCGTATTCGTCGACGGGCGGTATCGCACGCAGGTCAAGGCGCAGGTCGCGGATGTGTTCACGCCGGTGCCGTGGCCTGACGTGAGCCTGAGTGCATGGCTGAAGGAGCAGTTGCCCGGTGGTGGCAAGGTGGGTTTCGACCCGTGGCTGCACGCGGCAGGGCAGATCTCGTCCACGCTGGGCGAGCTTGAGGGCGCAGGCATCGAACTGGTGCGCTGCGGCAATCTGGTGGACCGCATTTGGGCGGATCAGCCTGAACCGCCGATGCAGGCGGTCAAGGCGCATCCGATCGAGTTTGCAGGCGAAACCGCTGACAGCAAGATTACCCGACTGGCCGCAGACCTGCGGCAGGCCGGGCGAAAGGCCGCGGTGATTACATTGCCGGATTCGATCATGTGGCTGCTGAACATTCGGGGGTCGGATATCGCCTATAATCCGGTGGCCCACGGGTTTGCGATCCTGCATGACGATGGCCGGGTCGATCTGTTCATGGCTGCGGCAAAACTGTTGGAGGTGCAGGATCATCTGGACCCGAAGGTAACGGTGCGCCACCCTGCGGAGTTTCTGGACGCGGTGGCAGCGCTGGACGGTGCGGTACAGGTGGACCTGAGCACGGTGCCGCAGATCGTGGCGGACGCGTTGGGCGATGCCATGGTGGATGGCGGCGACCCCTGTGCCCTGCCCAAGGCCTGCAAGAACCCGGCCGAAATCGCGGGCAGCGCCGAGGCGCATTTGCGTGATGCGGTGGCGGTGGTCGAAACCCTGTGCTGGCTGGACGCACAGCCCCCCGGCAGCCTGTCCGAGACGCTGGTGGTCACGCGGCTGGAAGAAAACCGCCGCAGGGACAATGTGTTGCAGGATATCTCGTTCGATACCATTGCCGGGACGGGTCCGAACGGAGCGATCATGCATTACCGCGTGACGGACGAGACCGACAGCCGGTTGCAGGATGGTCATCTGCTGGTGCTGGACAGTGGCGGGCAATATCTGGATGGCACCACCGATATCACGCGGACGCTTGCCATCGGCACTGTCGGGGCGGAGGAAAAGACCTGCTTCACCCGCGTGCTGAAGGGCATGATTGCCATGTCGATGCTGCGCTGGCCCGCAGGGCTGGCCGGGCGCGATATCGAATGCGTGGCCCGCACGCCGCTATGGGCGGCGGGGCAGGATTTCAATCATGGCGTCGGACATGGTGTCGGGGCCTATCTGAGCGTGCATGAAGGACCGCAGCGCTTGTCGAAGGTCAGCCATGTCCCGCTGCAACCCGGCATGATCCTGTCGAATGAGCCGGGATATTACCGCGAAGGTGCCTTTGGCATCCGCATTGAAAACCTTGTGGTGGTGGAAGAGGCCCCGGCCCTGCCCGGTGGCGATGCGGAACGCGCGATGCTGTGCTGGCGCACCCTGACATTTGTGCCAATTGACCGCAGGCTGATCATGGAGGATATGTTGACGCCTGACGAACGCGGCTGGCTGAACGCCTATCATCGCGACGTCGCGGAAAAAATCCGCCCAAGGCTGGGACATGACGCGCAACTGTGGTTGGATGCCGCAACTGCGCCGATCTGACACCCGCCTGTTACATAGAACGGGCAGAGGAGAGGCCCCAATACGTCGACGGAAGGAATAGAAATGACTGAGATCACGATCCAAAAAGCACCGGGCAAATGGACTGTCCGTTCGGGCGGTGCGATTCTGGGCGAAACGAGCAACGCGCTGGAACTGCACGAAGGCGACAAAGCTCCGGTGATTTACTTTCCGCGTGGCGATGTTGCGATGGCGTTTCTGGACCAGACCGACAAGGTGACGCATTGCGCCCGCATGGGTGATGCGACGCATTTTTCCATCGTCAACAAATCCTCGGTGACCGAAAACGCGGTCTGGAGTTATGAAGACCCGGTTTCCGCCGTGGCCGAGATCAAGGGATACCTGGCGTTTTATCCGGTGGACTCGGTGAAGGTGGAACAGATTTAAAGGCACCGGACAGGGTTTCAACGGAGGCTTTGGGAACGCTTGTCCCGGTCGCGGGAGCCTTATGAATGTTCCTCGGCTGCGGTGGCTGCAAGGGCCCGGTTGTACGCCTTGAGCGCGTCGACATGGTAGAGCGCGCCGACGGGTGTCTCGGACCCGTCCTGTTCCAGAACGATAACCGGAATGCAGGGTATGTCGTCACGGTCGAAATAGGGCATCGCGGCCTCAAGCGTGGCGCTGGCCTGAATACACAGGCCCTGTTCGATCAGGGCGTGCGCCTCGTCCGCAGTGATTGAACGGTCATCCCCGATGGGGCGCATCACCGCCCCGGCGCGCAGCATCGCCAGCAGATAGGCCTGCGGCCCGGCGGCTAGGTGGACATCGCGGCGTTCCAACTGGGTCAGGAAAAATGACCGGTCCACAAGGCGCGACGCCAATGCGGTGGATATGGATACAGTCACCATCACGGCAAGGCCGATCTGCCAGTCTCCGGTCAGTTCAAATACGATCAGAGTGGTCGAGATGGGCGCGCCCAGCACCGCAGCAGCCACGGCGCCCATTCCGGCAAAGGCATAAAGCGTATGCGTGCCGGACACATCCGGCAGCAGCCCAGTGGCGATCAGTCCGAACGCCAGCCCGGTCAGCGCGCCGATCATCAGGGACGGTGAAAACACCCCGCCCCCCATGCGCCCGCCCATGGTGATCGCCACAGCCACTGTCTTGGTCACCGCAAACAGGATCGCGGTAGTCAGCAGCAGATCACCGGTCAGGGCGCGGATCGTGGTCTGATAGCCGACACCGATGATATGCGGGAACCAGATCGCCATCAGCCCCAGCATCGCGCCGGACACGGCCGGGCGCAGCCAGCCCGGAATGGACAGGCGGTTCTGGATATGGCTGCCGATATCATCAGCAAAGAAGATCGACCGCATCAGCAGCAGCGCAACAAAACCGCAGATCAGGCCAAGGATCAGGAAGGCCGGAAGTTCAACATAGAATTGCAGCGATCCGGGCGTTTCCAGCGTGAACTCGGTAACGTCGCCATATTCCAACCGGTTGATCACCGTTCCGGCGACCGACGCGATGACGATCGGGGCAAAGGCATGCACGGCGAAGTGGCGCAGCACAACTTCGAGCGCGAACAGGGCCCCGGCGATGGGGGCGTTGAAGCTGGCTGATACGGCGGCGGCGACAGCACAGCCCAGCAGATCACGGCCCGTGATCCCGTCGGCATGGATGCGGTTGCTGACCCAGGTGGAAATCACCCCGGCCATATGCACCACGGGGCCTTCGCGGCCCGTTGACCCCCCGGAACTGAGCGTGATCAGCGAGGCAAAGAACGAGGCGATGCCGGCCTTGACCTCGACCCGTCCATCGGTGATGGCGGATCCTTCGATCACATCAGCGACAGACCTGACGCGCCCGTCATTGGTGAACCGGTTCAGGATCAGGCCCACGACCAGCCCACCGATGATCGGGATGATCAGGATCATGAACCACGGCAGTTTCTCGGCATGGCTGTGCAGCAGCAGAACGTCGTCGGTGTCGTAGAGATAGGCCTGCAACGCGCGGATGGCCTTGCGGAATCCAAGCGCCATGAAACCGGCAGCGATACCGATGACCAGCGCGATGAACCAGAACTGGATCTGGCTTGGTCCCCGGCGCAGCATCACCCGCCACGCATCCCTGATCGCGGCCAGAGCCTGATTGAGCTGGTTGCGCAGAACGGTGCGGGTCGACTGGGTCATTGGCCCTCGGGGATCATCACGTAACCCTTAGTAAGCCACGGAGCACCCTAATAAAAGTGAGATAGCGACAGTGTGAAGCCAATTCGTGCCACGGGCGCATCAGGCCTGCAGCAGGGCCCGGGCGGCGGCGCGGGCCTCGTCCGTGATGGTGTCGCCCGCCACCATGCGCGCAATCTCGTCCACCCGGTCGGGTTGGGCCAGAGGGATGACGGTGGACAGGGTTTGCCCGTCCGTGACCTGTTTCTGCACCCGCCAGTGATGCGCCGCACGGGCAGCGACCTGCGGGGAATGGGTGACAACCAGCACCTGCCCGCCCTGTGCCAATGACGCCAGCCTGCGCCCGACCGCGTCGGCAGTGGCCCCGCCGACGCCGCGGTCAATCTCGTCAAAGATCATCGTGCGGGCGCTGTCATCGCCCGACAGGCACACTTTGAGCGCCAGCAGGAAGCGGCTGAGTTCACCCCCTGACGCGATCTTGTTCAGCGGCCCGGCAGGCGCGCCGGGGTTGGTGGCCACGGTAAAGGCCACCGCGTCGGTCCCTTCGGGGCCGGGTTCAGCCGGGGTGAGTTCGGTCCGAAACACAGCGCGTTCCATCTTGAGCGGGGCCAGTTCCGCCATGACGGCAGTGTCCAGCCGCCCTGCAGCAGCTGCGCGGGCCGCGCTGAGGTCGGTGGCGGCAGTGTCATAAGCCTTTTGTGCCGCGTCCACGGCGGCACGTCTGTCCGCCAGGTCGGCATCGCCTGCTTCCAACTGGTTGAGGCGGGTGCGCAGAGTGTCGGCAAACGCGCCCAGATCATCCGGGGCCACGTCATGTTTGCGGGCCAGTGCGCGGATGGCAAACAGGCGTTCCTCGGCCTGTTCCAGTTCCGAGGGGTTGAAGTCCAGCGCCTGAAGGCAGGTGTTCACGCCATCCTGCGCCTCGCCCAGTTCAATCATCGCGCGGCCCAGCGCGGCAATCGGCTCGTCCAGCTGACCGCCCGCGTTTCCGGAAACACCTTCCAGCCAGCGGATAGCGTCGGACATCGCCCCTTCGGCACCGTCCCCGGACAGCAGGGCGTAGGCGCGGGCGACATCATCGCGGATACGCTCGGCCCCCTGCATCATGCGGCGGCGGGCATCAAGTTCGGCATCCTCATTGGGCTGAGGATCAAGCTGATCCAGCTCGGCAATCGCGTGGCGCAGGAAATCTTCCTCACTTCGGACGGCAGCCAGAGCGGCCTCGGTCTCGGCCAGTGCCTTGCGGGCGCGTGACATGTCGGTCCAGGCCGCACGAACGGATGTCAGCCGGTCCGAAACCCCGGCGAAATCGTCCAGCATGGCCCGGTGGCCACGCGGGTTCAGCAGCCCGCGGTCATCGTGCTGGCCGTGCAGTTCGATCAGGGTTTCCGACAGCGCCCGCAGCACATCGCCCGAGCAGCGACGATCATTGACCCAGGCGGTCTTGCGCCCCTCGGCGGTGTTGATCCGGCGCAGGATCAGCTCATCCCCGCCCGGCAGGCCTGCTTCGGCCAATATCGCATGCGCGGGATGATCGGGGGAAAGTTCAAACTCTGCCACAACCTCGCCCTGCGCCGCACCCTGCCGCACCAGTTCGGCCCGCCCGCGCCAACCCAGAACAAAGCCCAGAGAATCCAGAAGGATCGACTTGCCCGCGCCGGTTTCGCCGGTCAACGCATTCAGGCCCGGCTGAAAACTGAGTTCCAGCCGGTCGATGATCAGCATGTCGCGGATATCAAGGGCGCGCAGCATCGGGTCTTCAGCGTCCCAAGCCTAATGCCATGGCGATTACAACCACTCACCCTTGATGGTCTGACGATAGATCGTGCTGAGCCAGTTGTTGCCACGGCTCTTGAGCTGGAGCCCGCGTGAGGTCAGCAGCTTGTAGGCATCGTCATACCATTCCGAGGATTGGTAGTTGTAGCCAAGGATGGCACCTGCGGTTTGCGCCTCATCCAGAAGGCCGAGGGACAGATAAGCCTCGACCAGACGATAGAGCGCTTCGGCGGTGTGGGATGTGGTCTGGAAATCCTCGACCACGACGCGGAAGCGGTTGATGGCGGCAACAAAGTGATCCTGACGCAGGTAGTATCGCCCGATCTCCATCTCTTTGCCGGCCAGATGGTCAAAGGCCAGATCGAATTTCAGCACTGCCGAGGTGGCATATTCGCTGTCGGGATAAACCTCGATCACAGTGCGCAGCGATTGCAGCGCCTGAAAGGTCAGCCCCTGATCGCGCCCGACCTCGTCAATCTGGTCGTAATAGCTGAGCGCCAGCAGATACTGGGCATAGGCCGCATCTTCGTCTGTTGGGTAGAAGTCGATATACCGCTGGGCCGCGGCCCGGCTTTCTTCGTAGTTCTTGTCGGAATGGAAAGAGAACGCCTGCATGATCAGCGCACGCTTGGCCCAGTCGGAATAGGGATACAGACGCTCGACCTCGGAGAAATACCAGGCCGCGTCATCCGAGCGATTCTGCGACAGTTCGTATTCGCCACGGGTGTAGATCTGTTCCGGTGTGAACCCTTCCAGATTCTGATCCCGGTCCGCGCCCTTGTTGCCAAAAAGGCCGCCTGCGTTTCCACATGCCGTCAAAACTGCTGCCAGAAGAACCGCGCCTGCGAATCTGACTGCCGCTTTGCTGCCAACCATACCGCCCATCCTTGTCGTCTTACTTAAGGGGGTTCGCCCCGAATTGAGCCATGGTCTAGCACAGAAAATTCCGGTGCAAAACGCCTTATGCAACATCTGGCGCAAATGTCGTCAGAGTTGATCTGATCAGGCGACTTCGGGAATTTCGTTTACGATCAGGCCCTGCCCCGGCAGGCGTGCGGCCTGTTCCGGCGTGCACAGAACCGGACGCACCGCGCCGGGTGTTTCAAACAGATTGCGCAGCAATGTGTTGGTCAGCGAATGACCCGACTTGTCGCCCGTGAAATGGCCCAGAATCGGCCCGCCTGCCAGATAGAGATCACCCAGAGCATCCAGCATCTTGTGGCGCACAGCTTCGTCGGCGCGGCGGAACCCGCCGGGTGTCAGCACCTCGTTGCCCTGCACGACCACGGCGTTATCCAGGGTACCGCCAAGGGCCAGCCCGTTTTCGCGCATGGCTTCGACATCAATGCGGCGGCAGAAGGTGCGGCAATCGCTGAGTTCGCGCGCGAACGACCCGTTGCGCATATCCAGCGTCTTGGTCTGGCTGCCGATTGCGCTGTCTTCGAAATCGATGTGAAAGTCGATGATCAGCCCATCCGCGGGCGCGATGCTTGCGCTGGCGCCTTCCCGCGATGCGGTGACGGTCTTCAGCACCTCATAGGCCAGCACCGGGCTGGCCTGACGACGCACGCCTCGGGCCATGATACCGCGTACGAAATCGATCGAAGACCCGTCCATGATCGGAACTTCGGGGCCGTCGATTTCAATCAGCGCGTTGTGAACGCCGCACCCGGCCAAAGCAGCCATGATATGTTCGATGGTGGATACCGACACCCCGGCGTCATTGACCAGACGGGTGCAAAGCGGGGTCCGTTCGACCACGTGATAGATCGCCGGGATCATCGCATCGCCCAGATGGATATCCGTCCGTTTGAACCAGATGCCATGACCAACTGCCGCCGGTTTCAGGACCATGGTCGCAGGCTTGCCGCTGTGCAGCCCGACGCCTTTAAACGTGACCGGAGATTTGAGCGTATGTTGCAAAATGGGCCTCGGCGAGTGGTGTCCAGCCTTCTCGGGCTGTGTTGAACACTGAGTTAAGGAAGGCCGCGTCAAGGCTCAACTCACTCTTTGTAACCGAATGAAACATGTATGTAACAGATCGGCAAAACCCTGCTTACACGTTCGTAAGCCACTGTTTTAAAAAGAATTAGGGCCGCCAAATGGCGACCCCATGAGTGGATTTTGTTACCGCGATCAGTTGGCCTGACGGCGCAGGAAGGCCGGAATTTCGATACGATCCTGATCCGGGTCGGCCTCATCGTGAATCGGTGCCGTGGCCTCGGACTGGCGCAGAACGGGCTGCTGACGCGGCGGTTGAGCCGGTGTGTCAGAGGCGTGCCCGGTCATCCGGTCGATCAGCCGATTGAAACCAAACCGCGAGCGTTCTTCGGGTTCGTGATGCGAAACCGCCGCTTGTGGGCGGGGGGCTGCGGCGCGCTGAGCTGCCGAGGGAACCTTCTGGACCGCTGCCTGCAAACGCTGGAGCGCTTCGGGCGACGGGGTGCCTGCGACAGGCGCGCGTGGGGCAACAAATGCCTCGGGCGCCGGTTCGACCTGCTCGGGCTGCGGCTCGAATTCGGCGACGCGCGGCTGATAGGCCGGGGGCGGCAGGTCATCCTCATCCCGCTCGTCAAGCGGCTGGAACTGCGGCTGGGCGGGCTCTTCCGCGGCTTCAAACAGCGAAGGTTCGCGGTTTTCTTCCATCTGCGGCGCGGGCTCTGCCATTTCGGCGGCTGCGGGCGCTTCTTCGCGACCGTATTCTTCAGCCGAAACGGTGCGGGTCAGCGGCTCGGACATCGAGCGGCGCGCGACCGGGACATCAGCGGTTTTTTCGGTGGCGTCGATGCCGGTTGCAACAACCGACACGCGCATACCGCCTTCCATGGCGGTATCCAGCGTCGAGCCGACGATGATGTTCGCCTCGGGGTCCACTTCCTCGCGGATGCGGTTGGCGGCTTCGTCCAGCTCGAACAGGGTCAGGTCGTGCGAACCGGTGATGTTGATCAGCACGCCTTTGGCGCCCTTGAGGCTGATTTCGTCCAGCAGCGGGTTCGCAATGGCTTTCTCCGCCGCCTGGATGGCGCGGTCTTCGCCTGTTGCCTCGCCGGTGCCCATCATGGCTTTGCCCATCTCGTCCATTACGGCGCGCACATCCGCAAAGTCGAGGTTGATCAGGCCCGGACGCACCATCAGGTCGGTTACGCCTTTGACACCCTGATACAGGACATCGTCGGCCATCGAGAACGCCTCGGTAAAGGTGGTCTTTTCATTGGCGAGGCGGAACAGGTTCTGGTTCGGAATGATGATCAGCGTGTCGACGACCCGTTGCAGCGCCTCAACGCCGTCTTCGGCCTGACGCATCCGCTTGGCACCTTCGAACTGGAAGGGCTTGGTTACGACACCCACGGTCAGCACACCCAGCTCACGCGCGGCCTGCGCGATGATCGGAGCAGCGCCGGTGCCGGTGCCGCCGCCCATGCCCGCGGTGATAAAGCACATATGCGCGCCTGCCAGATGGTCGACGATCTGTTCGATGCTTTCTTCGGCAGCTGCGGCACCCACGGCCGGACGGGCCCCCGCACCCAGACCTTCGGTGACCTTCACACCCAGTTGAACCCGCGCCGAGGACTGGCTTTGCTGCAGCGCCTGCGCGTCGGTGTTGGCGACGACAAAATCGACGCCGTCCAGCTGTTTTTCAATCATGTTATTGACAGCGTTACCGCCCGCACCGCCAACGCCAAATACTGTAATCCGAGGCTTCAGTTCGTCTTGCCCGGGCATCGAAAGATTCAATGTCATGCTCTGTCCGCCTGTATTTATGTTCCGCCAAAGCGGTGTTTTTCTTACCTATCCTTGCTCGATTCTAGCGGGCTGATGCGAAAAGGTCACGTCAAAAATCGCGATTCACCACAAAATATGGAGGAAATAAGGCAGAAACCGGCGGCATTTCGCAGGTACTGCCAGATATAGCGGAAACAACGGCGACCATCACAAGGCAGACGGTCCCGGCGCGAGGACTCAGCCGTTCGTCACGCTTTCGTCGACCATCATTTACACTGCGGAAAACTGCTCAGGTCCTGCCGCGAGGCCTCTGCCGGGCCTTGTGGATATCTTGAGGGATAAATCGACGCGCTGCAACCGGATTTTTCAACTGAGCGGTGCACTTGGACAGTTGAGGCTGGTTTCGGTGATGCTGCGCACCTCCTGGATTTCGCCATCTGCAAACGAGGCCAGACGCACCATCAGACGGCCTTCGTGCAGGAAGGGCCACCAGCAGACGGGAATACCATCCGGATCGTTGTCATACAGAAAGCAGATCTGACCGTTTGGCGTGGTGATCTGCCCATAGACACAGCCCTGCCCCTCTTGCCGCCAGACCGAGATGTGACGGTTCAGAAATTGCTCGGTCCCGACCAGATCGTTGCTGCGAATCTCATGGAAGGTGAGCGTTTTGCCGACGGCGGCATCCAGAAACGCTTCGGGCGTGATGATGGTCTGGGCCGAAACCCATCCCGGCAACAGGGCCGCACACAAAGCGGCCCGGCACAGGGGGCTACCAATTGTCACGGAACCACCGGACGGCCCGCTTGAACGGGCGCGCGGCGTAGGTGTCGACCGGGATTTCGAAATCCCACCATTCGTCCTGCGGGTGCGCCGCAAACAGGCTGAGCCCCACGGAGGACGAGAACGCCGGACCTGTCGCCGATTGCGGCAGGCCATGCACCCGCAGCGGGCGACCCAGACGCACGCGTTGACCAAGGATGCGGGTCGCCAGACCGTCCAGCCCCATGATCTGACTGCCGCCACCGGTCAGAACGATCTGCTGGCTTGGCATATGTTCAAACCCGGCCGCATCCAGACGCACGCGGACCTCTTCAAGGATCTCCTCGACGCGCGGGCGCATGATGCCGATCAGTTCGGCCCGGCTGACGGTGCGGCGGTCGTGTTCCCAGTCACCGGTATCGCCGCCAATATCGATCATGTCGCGGTCATCAGCGCCGGTCGCATGAACGCCGCCATTGAATGTCTTGATCCGTTCTGCCACTGCCGCGGGCACACCCAAACCCATCGAGATATCGGCGGTCACGTGATCGCCGCCCATGCGCACGCAGTCGGCATAGATCATGTGTTTCTTCATGAAGATCGAAACGCTGGTGGTGCCGCCGCCCATGTCGATACAGGCCGCGCCCAGTTCCTGCTCATCCTCGACCAGCGCGGAAATTCCCGAGACATAGGCCGAGTTTGCAATCCCGGCGAGTTCCAGATCGCAGCGTTTGATACAGCGCACGATGTTCTGGATCGCCATCGCATCGACGGTCAGCATGTGCATATCGACCGCAAGGCTTTGACCCATCTGCCCGCGCGGGTCGATCAGGCCCGAGCGGTTGTCGAGCGCAAAGTTGACCGGCTGTGCGTGCAGCACTTCACGCCCGTCGCCGTAATCCGGCACGTCGCAGGCGTTCAGAACACGGCCCACTTCGGCCTCGGACACCAGTTGGCCATCCAGATCGACCTGCGCGTCCAGCCCGTAAGAGCGCGGGTTGGCCCCCGAGAAACAGGCGATGACGTGATCGACGCGAATATCGGCCATCTTCTGCGCCGCTTGCAGGGCGGTGCGGATGGCGCGTTCGGTTTCCTGCATGGCGGTGACTTCGCCAAACTGTACGCCGCGCGAACGTGTCGTTGCGGCCCCGATCACCCGAAACCCCGTCTGCCCCGCCATTGAGCCGATGGTGTTATCTTCACTCAGCCGGCCCGATCCGTCGAAACGCAGAACGAGGCAGGCAATCTTGGAACTGCCCACATCCAGAATCGCGATCACACCGCGTTGCAATGCCTGGCGCCGCATCTGACGCATGGCGCGTTGGGACTGATAAAGATCGGTCATCATGCTCGTTACTGCCCGTTACTCATTGTCACTTTTGTATTCCACCAGTCTTCGCTGGCGGCTTTGGTCATTCGAATGGTGGGACGCTGGCCAAGGCGCATGTCGACCACGGCCACGTCGCGTTCCAGAAGGTCCTGCACCTCGTTCACCGCAAGCACGCGTTCCAGCGCGCGCACCGGGCGCTCGGTCGGCAGCATGATGCGCTGGCCACGGTCGAGGACCAGATCCCAGCGCCGTTCACCCACGCGCACCAGCCCGCGCACACGATTGCCCAGGCTGCGGGCGGTCTGAAAAATCTCGAGCGCCTGCGCCACATGGGCATCCGCGCCCGCGCCCGCGATCAAAGGCAGGTCGGCATGGTCCTTGCGAGAGGTGGTTTCCTTGACATGCGCGCCGGTCTCGTCGAGCAGTTCGAGCCCGTCATGCGTCCGCCAGACAATCACGGGCTGACGCTCGACCACGTTGACCTGAAGGATGCCGCCCGGACGGATGCGGACGGTGGCCGATTTCACCGGATCAAGCCCGGTGATCGTGTCGCGCATCTGTTCGACATCCAGATCCCAGGAACTGATCGGAAAATCCAGAGGCACGACCTCGCGAATATCATCGGACAGGCTGGTGCCTGCCCCGTCGATGGCCATCAGGTTAACCATGAACTCGGGGCGTTCCTGAATCGAGGTGCGAATATCGGCGATATAGGTACCAAGCGCCTCGCGCCGGTCCTGAGAGGCAAAATAGACACCAACTGCCGCGGCAATGGCGCAGATCGGCAGGCCAAGCTTGACGCCCAGACGGATGCCCGGTGTCAGCATCCAGCGCTGAAGACGATAGCTGAGGCGCGACGGGGCCGGATCACTGCGGCGTGCGGTGCGGGAAAACACCCGCGCCCCGCGCAGACGCAGAATGGGCTGGGTGTCATGCGGTTCCGTATCTGCCGAGGCAAAATCGGCATCCGGCCCGGCAAGGGGTTTGGTGCGATGGATTTCCAGAGAGCGGCTGGCGATTAACGGTTGCATGAGGCGTCCTTAACCATCCAGGCGCAGAGTTGGCCAAATGTCATGCCCAGATGCGCGGCCTGTTCCGGGGCCAGTGAAGTGGGCGTCATGCCCGGCTGGGTATTGGTTTCCAACAGAAACAGCCCATCAGCACCCGCGCTGTCATCCCAGCGAAAATCGGTGCGGCTGACGCCCCTGCAGCCCAAAGCATCATGCGCGCGCAGGGCATAATCCATGCAGCGATCAAAGATGTCCTGCGGGATATCGGCGGGGACCACGTGCCATGATCCGCCGGGTTTGTACTTGGCGTCGTAGTCGTACCAGCCGCCATCGGTCATGATCTCGGTCACGGTCAGGGCGCGGTCGCCCATCACGGTCACGGTCAACTCGCGCCCGGCCACGTATTTCTCGACCATGATCTGGTCGGGCATGTCTTCGGACAGCTGCGGCGGGCCATTGGCGTTTTCGTGGACGATGTAGATGCCGACGCTGGACCCTTCGTTATTGGGTTTAGCCACATAGGGCGGTTCCATCACGTGGGCGCGGGTCACCGCGGCCCGTGGAACGATCACACTAGGGACAACGGGCAGACCTTCGGCCTGATAGACGTCCTTGCTGCGTTGCTTGTCCATGGCAAGGGCCGAGGCCAGAACGCCCGAATGGGTATAGGGAATCCGCATCCATTCCAGCATCCCCTGCACGCAGCCATCTTCGCCCCAGCGGCCATGCAAGGCGTTGAAAACCACATCCGGCTGAATATCCAACAGGCGCGCATAGAGGTCGGGACCAGCGTCCAGTACGACCACTTCAATACCTTCTCCCACAAGGGCGGCCGCGCATTCGCGCCCAGAGCTGAGAGACACCTCGCGTTCCGCCGAGGGGCCACCCATCAATACCGCCACTTTGGGGTTTGTCCTGCTCGACATACCCAACGTGCGCCTCAATGTCCCCGGACCTTATGTGGTGGTCCGTACTGCGTTTATGCCTTTGATCCGTCGCCTGAATTTGCCTGTTTTGGTCTGACGGTCGGGGCTTTATTCTTTTAGCGGATCACCGATCCGCATGATTTCCCACTCTAACGTGATGCCGCTTGTTTCGTAAACCTTTTTTCGCACCTCTTCGCCCAGACCTTCGAGGTCATCAGCGGTGGCGGTGCCGGTATTGATCAGGAAGTTCGAGTGTTTCGGGCTCATCTGCGCCCCGCCGCGTGTCGCGCCGCGCATTCCCGCATCGTCGATCACTTTCCACGCCTTGAGGTCATGCACGTCATCAGCCTGCCCGGTCGAGGAAAACCCGGCCGGGTTGCGGAAGGTCGATCCGGCACTGCGGTCTTTGGTGGGTTGGGTTTCGTCACGCTTTTTCAGTTGCGCTTCCATTCGGGCATGAAGGTCATCGGGATCGCCGGACGGGCCTTCGAACGTGGCCGAAATCAGAACGGCGCCTTCGGGCAGGTCGGACTGGCGATAGCGAAAGTTCAGATCCTCGGGCGTCAGGTCCCGCAGGTCGCCCTGCCGGGTGACAATGGTGGCCTTGCGCAGCACATCCGCCGTGTAGCTGCCATAACAGCCCGCATTCATCCGCACTGCGCCCCCGATCGAGCCGGGGATAGTGCGCAGAAAGGTCAGGTCCACACCCGCATCCGCCGCCTTGCGCGCAACATGCGCGTCCAGCGCCGCCGCGCCCGCGGTGACGGTGTTGCCCTCAACCGAGATGGCGTTGAACCCGCGCCCCAGCCGGATCACAACGGCCCGCATGCCGCCATCGCGCACGATGAGGTTCGAGCCGACCCCCATCGGAAAAACCGGCACAACATCCGGCAGATCGCGCAGGAAGGCCTGCAAGTCTTCGATATCGGCAGGTTGAAACAGGTAATCCGCTGGCCCACCGACGCGGAGCCATGTGAGGTCGTTTAGGGGTCGGTTTTCAGTGAGTTTGCCGCGCGGGATCGGAATACAAGTCATGGCACGCTGGTATTACGCTACAGATGATTTGTCACCTGTCAGCTCCCTATTTTTGGCAAGACTGGCAAACATGCGTCTGACTAGACCTGTCGTAATGCCAAAGGTCAATCCGAGCGCCAAAGGGACGGCTGCACCGCTAAAGTAAGTCGACGTTACGTTGAATTCATGCACTGAACTTCCTGGTGTCGCAAGAAGCTCAAACGATACAGCAAGCGCATAAGCACCTGAAATCACCACAAACAGAAACAGAAAAACCGGCCCTCGAATCTTGCCCCGCGTAACAAGCTTATGAGAAGCTATCAGAGTTAGTAGCGTCACGGGTGATGTTCCGATAAGCATCCCCGCAACGATATCCATATTGTTAGGCATATTGATTCCTAGTCTTCATCTCCGCCTGCAAATGACGCACCGATTCTTCTTAGGCTTGAGCCAGCACGAGCACATGCAATAAACCGTAGAAGTTCGAGGCTGCGCTTTCGGAAATTGGTTCAGGTATCCGATCCGGTATTCCTGTTTGGGTGCGCTCCGCAGAACCATCGCATCAGGGCGCGATGCAATAGACCCGTGCATATGCCAACACTCAATCCAGCACCCAGCGGTAGAAGAGTTGCAATGAGATAATTGGCAGATGCGTATTTATAGACAACCGGGTCAAACCCATAGAGCATCCTGTCAAATGACAATGCCCGACCTACCGGCACAGATAAAATGAGAAATAACAGAATGTATACTGGCCCTCTGAACTTTCCCTTTTTTAGACGTATGTGAGCCGCCATCCAGATCAGAAAGAAGGGTATTGCCCGTGCGATGCTAAAAAAGGTAGCGCTTCCCAATTCAACCCCCAAAGCCCGAGCGCAACCAACGCCCCAGATAAATCACCGGCCAGCGCAGCACGGACATGCCCATTGCCAGCACCAGCAGCCCGATCCAGGGGCCATTTTCATAGGTGACATAGCCGACGATGGGAATGCCCACGATGATCAGGATATAGGCGCGCGTCCAGTGGTTGTCGGTGCTGGGGATCAGCGCAAGAACGTTGGCGGCAATGCCCCACAGGGCTGCCAGAGCGATAGACCACGTCATTCTGCGACCTCGCGCCCTGTCCATTTGCGCCAGTAATACCGGATGGGGTTGCGGAACATCGACACGAACCCGGCAAATGCCGCGACCGACCAGAACCAGCCGTGGACATATCCAAGCCATACGACCAGCACTGGTGCGCAGACCAACAGGACAAACCCCGGCGGGAATTGCAGCCGCATCGGCAGCATTGCCACGATGGTGGCGCAGATCACCCAAAGCGCTGCAAAGATCATCGAATAGTCCATTCGCCCCTCCGAGGACACGCGACTGTTGCGGTCAGAATATCACACTTTTAAGTTGTGCGACAAACAAATGACGCGTCAAACAGCTTGTTTTCTTTGCAATCTCTCGGGCAGGCCATTGGCCCAGGCGCTGATCGTACCGGCGCCGAGGCAGACGACCATATCGCCGGGACGGGCCTGTTCGCGCACGAGGCGTTCAAGGTCGTCTTCATCCAGCAGCGCACGGGCGTGGCGGTGGCCGTGACGGATCAGACCCTGCACCAGATCGTCGCGCGACGCGCCTTCGATCGGGTCTTCGCCAGCGGCAAAAACCTCGGCAATGGCCACGACATCGGCGTCGTTGAAGCAGGTGCAGAAATCGTCAAACAGGTTGGACAGGCGCGAATAGCGGTGCGGCTGATGCACGGCGATCACGCGGCCTTCGGTCGCCTGACGGGCGGCCTTGAGAACGGCTGCGATTTCGACCGGGTGGTGGCCGTAATCGTCGATGATGGTGACACCGTCGATTTCCCCGACCTTTGTAAAACGACGGTTGACGCCGCCGAAATTGGCCAGCGCGTCGCGGATTTCCGCAGCTTTCATGCCCAGATGGCGGGCGACAGCCACAGCGGACAGCGCGTTTGAGACGTTGTGATCGCCGGGCATCGGCAGGGTGCAGCCTTCGATCATCTTGTCTTCGTATTGCAGGTGGATGTCGAAATGCGCCACGCCGCCCTTATAGGTCAGGTTCACAGCCCGCACATCCGCCTGCGCGTTGAACCCATAGGTGCGCACGCGGCGGTCGGTGATGCGGCCGACAAGGGCCTGAACCTCGGCATGATCGGTGCAGCAGACGGCCAGACCGTAGAATGGCAGGTTCGAGACGAATTCGTAAAAGCCGTCGCGCAGCCTGTCGAAATCACCCCAATGTTCCATATGCTCGGGGTCGATATTGGTGACAATGGCAATGGTTGCGGGCAGGCGGTTGAACGAGCCATCGCTCTCGTCGGCTTCGACCACCATCCATTCGCCCTGCCCCATCCGCGCGTTCGATCCATAGGCGTGGATGATGCCGCCATTGATCACGGTCGGATCGAAATCGCCTGCGACCATCAGTTCGGCCATCATGGTCGTCGTGGTGGTCTTGCCGTGTGTTCCGGCAATGGCAATGTTCGAGCGCAGGCGCATCAGTTCGGCCAGCATGTCGGCGCGGCGGACAACCGGCAGCCCTCGGGCGCGGGCTTGGTCAAGCTCCGGGTTGCCCGGTTTGATCGCGGTCGAGACAACCACAACGGCCGCGTTTTCAAGGTTTCCGGCGCGCTGGCCGACGAAAATCTCGGCCCCCAAACTGGCCAGCCGGTCGGTGATCTTCGAGGCCTTCAGGTCCGAGCCCTGCACCTGATACCCCAGATTGAGCAGCACCTCGGCGATACCCGACATGCCAATCCCGCCGATGCCCACGAAGTGGATCGGCCCTACGTCCTGCGGCAGTTTGGTTGCTGGGTTCATGTGGTCTCCTTCTGCGCCAGCTGCTCGACCAGAGCGACCAGACGCTGGGTGGCATCGGGCGCCCCAACCGACAGAGCGCCATGGGCCATTTTCTGTGCGGCTTCGGGGTTCGTAAGAACCGTGGTGATTTGCTGTGTCAGCGTGGGAACGTCAAGCGCATTTTCCGGGATCATGATGGCCCCGCCGGCCTGGACCAGCCCGCGCGCGTTGGCGGTCTGATGATCCCCGGCGGCAGCAGCAAACGGAATCAGGATCGAAGGGCGACCGATGACCGAGATATCGGCCACGCTGGACGCGCCCGAGCGCGAGATCACCAGCTGCGCATCCGACATGCGGCGGGGAATGTCATCGAAGAAGGGCTGAACGTCGGCGCGGATTCCGTGGTCTTGGTAGAATGCGCTGACCCGTTCACCATCTTCATCCCGCGCCTGATGCGAGACACGGATATGCGCGCGAAGGTCTTCGGGCAGCGCGGCAATCGCACCGGGCACCATATCGCTGAGGATGCGCGCACCCTGCGAACCGCCCATCACCAGAACCGACATCGGATAGTCACCCGGCGGGATATACCCGGCGGCGGCACGGTCCAGAACCGCGGCACGCACCGGGTTGCCGGTGTGGATGCCATGCGCGCCTTCGGGCAGATCCGTCGGCCAGACACCGCAGGCCACCTGTGCAACGCGGGTTGCAAACAGCTGGTTCACGCGGCCCAGTACCCCGTTCTGTTCATGGATCATCCGCGGTATTTTCAGCAGGGTCGCGGCGCCCAGCGCCGGGATCGACGGATAACCGCCAAAGCCCACGACAACATCGGGTTTGTCGCGCATCATCTGGAAGATCATGCTGGTGACACCACCAGCGATAATCGGGCCAACCATCGCCTTTGCCGCCAGGCCGCCACGGGCGAAGGTGGCCGAGGACGCCTCGACAATTTCGGTCGAATGGGGAAAGCCACCGGTATAGCGCGCACCGCGCGGGTCGGTGGACAGGCGCACGCGCCAGCCCTTGTGCAGCATCGCCTCGGCCAGCGCCTGAGCGGGGAACATATGGCCCCCGGTGCCGCCAGCCGCAATCAACAGGTAAGGGTTCCCCATTATCCTCGTCCGCGCAGAATATCGCCTAGTTCGCCCTGTGGGCGGTTTCGGGTGAAGGCCAGCAGCATGCCAAC
>NZ_JBXWSG010000054.1:0-24857 GCF_059613305.1 Ruegeria sp. BHSB056
AGATCCGAAATCGGCATCATCGCAGAGCCAATGATCCCAAACGCATGCTCAATACCATGCATCTGCAAAACCTTAACAAAGGCCTCTTCCGTCGTCATCTTCATAGGGGTGCTCTCCAAGCAAGAGTGAGGAAACCGGGCACCGGGGCCCGGGGGTTGATATGGTTTTGGCGTAAGGGTGCGACCTGCGTTAGGGCCAGACGCGTCTGCGGAATATGTCCAGTGCGACCTCAGGCAGCCCGGATGGCATCCGCGATAAGTTCGACACCGGGGGCTATGCGGTTGGTCGAAATAGAAGAGTACCCGAGGCGGTAGAAGTTCTGTGGCCTGTCGGGCCCCGAGAAAAACGGAGCACCCGGTTCGATATGAACACTCTGGTTCTGCAGCTTTAGCGCAAGTTGCGTTGTGTTGACGTGCTCAGGGGCCGACATCCACATTGATGAGCCGCCCATAACACCCCGCCCGGCCACTGTCAGCCCGCTATCCTCGATGGCTTTGTCCATCGCATCGCGCCGCTCTTGCAGGGCTTTCGACATACGTCGGATCTGCGCGTCGTAATGGCCCAATGACAGAAAATACGCTGCCGTGCGCTGAATATGACCCGGAGGGTGGCGCAGGACCAACGAGCGAAGCGCACGTGCTTCGCGGATGAAAGGTTCGGATCCGACCATGTATCCAAGCCGCAATCCCGGAAACAGCGACTTGGAAAAACTGCCGACGTAAATCACGCGCCCATCCCGATCCATGGACTTGAGCGCGGGCGAAGGTGCGCTGCGAAAGGCCATCTCGAATTCATAGTCGTCCTCGACAACCATTGCATCCAGATCGCGTGCCCGATCCAGCAGCTTGTTGCGGCGGTCGACCGGCATCGTCGCAGTTGTCGGGCTTTGATGGCTGGGGGTGGTAAAGATGACGTCCGCTTTGTCTGGGATCGCCTCGGGTGGCAAGCCGTCGCGATCGACGCTCAGGGGCGTCACAGCGCAATCCCAGTGGTTCAAAAGGCTTCGCAGCGCGTAGTAGCAGGGATCTTCGATTACGGCAGTGCGATTGTGGGTCAGCAAAATGCGTGAGGCCAGCCAAAGCGCGTTCTGCGCGCCCAGGGTGATCAAGATTTCTTCGGGGCGGGCAACGATACCACGGCGCGGCAGGGTGTGGCGCGCGATGAATTCGATCAGCAACGGATCATCCTGATCCACGTAATCCCCTGTCAGCGAATCGAAGTCTTTGTGCCCCAAGGCGCGAACCGCGCATAATCTCCAGTTGGCGTGGTCAAACAAGGTCCGGTCGGCCTGACCGTAGATGAACGGATAGCGGTATTCGCGCCAGTTGCTGGGTTTCGGCAGGACGTCGCTGTCCAGAAAGCGGCGTGCCAGTGCCTTGTCCCAGTCGACAGATTCCGTGCCGCGCTGCACGGGCGAGTACTTGGGCGGAACCGGCGCGTTTTGCGAGACGTAATACCCTGACCGGCCCTTTGCTGTCAGATAATCATTTGCCAGCAACTCGGTATAGGCCAGCGTTACCGTGATGCGGCTGACACCCAGATGTGCGGCCAGCTTTCGCGAGGATGGCAGTTTTTCCCCGACATGAAAGCGACCGGACAGAATGCCCTCGGCAATCATCTGCTGGATCTGGGCCTGCAACGTGCCCTGACCGTTAAGCTCAAGAAAGAATGTTTCGACCGATATCCCCATGCCTGCTTATAGGTTGGACTTAAGGCAGGGGCAATCTGGACTTACAGCGTCATGGAAAATTTTCCCAAGGTGGGTTGACCAGGGTCTTTTGTGAAACTACAAAACTAGAAATCTAGTTTAATGGAGGCAACTCATGTGGGAAACTGCTGCTGCCGGATTTTCCGCAATGGGCTCGGAAGCCCGGCTGAAAGTCCTCAAGACACTGGTGCGGGCAGGTGAGGCCGGTCTGACCGTTGGCGAAATCCAGAACCGGACGGGGATTGCCCCGTCGACTTTGGCGCACCATCTGCGGTTTCTTGCAGCCGGAGGTGTGGTTGAACAGGAAAAGATCGGTCGCACCACGATTAACCGGGCCTGTTTTGATGAATTGAAGACGCTGGCGCAGTTTATTCTCAGTGAATGCTGCGCTGACGCGGTTGGAAAGGCGGCCAACGATGGCTGAATTGACGCAATCCCCCCGACTGACCGCCAAAGGCACGATGGAGATGATCAAGACGCCCTGGGCATTGATTGTCGTCATTCTTGCGGCGGTGGCCGTTCTCGACCCCGGCAACCTGCCTGAGGTTGCGAGTTTTGCAGTCAGGGCCTTGGCACATACGGGACAATACATCCTGTTTGCCGTGCTTCTGTTGTCATATCTCAAGGCGACGGGGGCCGAGGTGATGGTGGCGCGCGCTTTTGAAGGGCGCGAGACCCGGATGATCTTTCTGGCCGCCCTGTTCGGCGGCCTCGCACCGTTTTGCTCTTGCGAAGTCATTCCCTTTATTGCGGGCTTGCTTGCACTCGGAGCGCCGCTGTCGGCCGTGATGGCGTTCTGGCTCAGCTCGCCATTGATCGACCCGCCTACGCTTTTGATTACGGCAGCCGCGCTGGGATGGCCCTTTGCCATCGGTAAAGCGGTTGCAGCCGTTGCGCTTGGCCTGTTCGGCGGGTTCGCGGTTCGGTTGCTGATGCGGCAAGGTGCGTTCGCGCAGCCCTTGCGCGAATACAAGCCTGCCGGGTGTTGCGGATGTGGTCCGAAAGCGGATGACACGCCGGTCTGGAAGTTCTGGCAAGAGCCCGAGCGTCGCGTTCGGTTCCGTTCGGAATTCGTGCACAACGGGCTGTTCCTGCTGAAGTGGCTGGCGCTGGCCTATGTGCTCGAAGCTTTGTTGGTCAACTATGTGCCTGCGGACCTGATCGCTGGCGTTGTTGGCGGAGAAGGCGTGCTGCCGATCATTGTCGCCGCGCTGGTGGGGATGCCGGCCTATCTGAACTCTTACGTCGCGCCGCCGCTGCTGGCGGGTCTGGTCGAACAGGGCATGACCGCGGGGGCTGCGATGTCGTTCATGGTTGCGGGTGCCGTCAGTTCCATACCGGCGATGGCCGCAGTCTGGTCATTGGTCAAACCGCGCGTGTTTGCCGCCTACCTGAGCCTTGGTGTTGGGGGCGCAATAATCGCAGGTATCATCTTTCAGGTGGTTTGAATGAAAAAGCCGCCCGGTGTCAGCATCGGGCGGCTCTTTTGGTCTGAAATCTCGATCACCCGGATTCGCAGAGGCGGGGCAGTTTGAACCGATACCGGGCTTCACCGCTTTTGACGTAAACGCGTTTTTCCACGCAGGCCGTCGTTCCAACGGTTTGTGAAATCTGCGACTCGGTCGACGTAATCGACGTGGCCGATCCATCGGGCAGGCGAACCGAGGCCACGACGCCGTTCTTCAGGTCCCCGTTCACCGGCGTCGCGGACAGAACCGGTACGATTAGGAAAGCCTCGTGCTCGTGTTCGCCTTCGTCCCCCAGCAGAAACAAGGTGGTGACGATGGCAATCATGATAATACCGCCCGCCAGACCCAGCCCCCATGTCCTGAGAAAGGCATAGATCGTTACGGCGCGGTGCGGGCCGAAGATCGCAGAAAGAATGTTCAGCATGACAAGTCCGTCAAAAAGCCCCAGCCGTTCCGACCGGGGCTGATTGCCTGTTACAGACGAGGATCATCCTCGTCTTCATCATCCGCCCCGCCTTTGGGCAGGTTAAAGAAGCTGTCGGCGTCGATAACAGGCTCGTCGTCTTTTTCATCCGACCGATCCTCGGACAGCGAGAAGGTCTCCAGACCTTCGATCGCGGTCGGGATTTTCGGCGCGGCATCCATTTCGAGCGACTGCTCGGTCGAAACCAGCTTGCGACGCTCGTCATCGCTCATCACGCCGCCTTCGGCCGCTTTCTTGGCTGCGGCCTTCTGCACGATCGCATCCAGTTCGGACTGTTTGCACAGGCCCAGCGCAACCGGGTCGATCGGCTGCATGTTCGAGATGTTCCAGTGGGTGCGCTCGCGGATCGACTGGATGGTCGGCTTGGTGGTGCCAACCAGCTTGGCGATCTGGCCATCGCTGAGTTCGGGGTGGAACTTGACCAGCCACAGGATCGAGTTCGGACGGTCCTGACGCTTGGACAGCGGGGTATAACGCGGGCCACGGCGCTTTTCTTCGCCGGATGCCGCCGGGTTGAACTTGAGCTTCAGCTTGTGCAGCGGGTTGTTCTGCGCGGCGTCGATCTCATCCTGGGTCAGCTGGTTGTTTGCGATCGGGTCAAAGCCCTTTACGCCTGTGGCCACATCGCCATCAGCGATACCCTGCACTTCCAGTTCGTGCATCCCTACGAAATCCGCGATCTGCTTGAAGCTGATCGTGGTGTTGTCCACCAGCCATACGGCGGTTGCCTTGGCCATAAGCGGTTTTGCCATCAGCCCGTCTCCTATACATACATCTTTCCCGTCGCCGGAATTCGGCGGCCCCTTGGTCTTGGGGCAGGTTTCCGTTGTCGGGGAACTTGGCCCGTATATAGTCGCCACGCAGCAAGAAGGGAAGAGGCGAATGCGCTGGGTCGTATTGTGGGTCTTCAGCGCGATGGCAGCGCTGGCCGAAGGTGAAAAAGCAGGTGAGTTCGACTATTACGTCCTGTCGCTTAGCTGGTCGCCCAATTGGTGCGCCCGCGAAGGGGACGCACGCGGGTCAGACCAATGCGACGACCGGCACGACCACGGATGGATCCTGCACGGGCTCTGGCCGCAATTTCATCAGGGCTGGCCATCCTTCTGCCGCTCGCCCGAGGCACCGCCGACACGCCGCATGACGCGGGAAATGGAAGATATTCAGGGCAGTGCGGGCCTTGCATGGCATCAGTGGAAGAAACACGGCACCTGTTCGGGGCTATCTGCGCCCGACTATTTCGCCCTGTCCCGGCGTGCCTATGATGCGGTCGAACACCCTCAGGTGTTCCGCAAACTGGACGCTTCCGTCAAACTGCCGGCTTCGGTGGTCGAGGATGCGTTTTTGAAGGCCAATCCGGGGCTTGAGCGCGATATGATCACGGTCACCTGCAAACAGGGCTATATTGAAGAGGTCCGCCTGTGCCTGTCGCGCGACCTTGATCCGGTGCCATGCGGCCGCAATGTGATCCGCGACTGCACAGCCAAGGACGCGCTGTTCGATCCGATTCGTTAAAGCTTTTTGTTCTGGCAGTCCCGCGCATAGTCCAGCGCCTTGGCGGTGCCTTTCAGATCAATCGCCATCACCACCTCGCCCGCGGGATTGTAAACCGTCATCGTCTTGTTCTGGGCAATCGCGGTGACGAAATTCCGGTCGGTGAAGAACACTGTCGCACCGGGCACTTTGCGTTCATTGAACCCGATGGCGGTGGCATCAAAGCTCTTGCCGTCCAGTTCGAACCGGATGGGATAGCTTTTGCCCTGTTCAATATTGCCCCAGGCCTTGTTGTAAACGGCGAAGTACCCGCGATTGCCCAACGCGTCATAGCCCAGCCGCACGACCGAGAGGTCCTGATAGACCGTCTGGATCAGACACCCGTTCCCAAGCGCCGGGTCCATCATGATGTTCCAGCCTTCAACAAAGCCTTTGTCGACGAGTTCCTGCGACAGGGCAGCGGTTGCGGAGAAGGCGGCGAAGGTGAAGGCGAGAAGGCGGGTCATGGGCGGCTCCAAAATAATCGCTGAGTTTACCTATCCTTAGAGTAGTTCCATGGTCATCCAAAGTCGCTTTTTTGTCACCGCGACTGTTCTGACAACGATGATGAGTACAACATGAGTTTCGAACCCAAGCAATTTGTTCAGGTCACTATGGTTTCAACTCCGTTTGAAAGATGAAACACGCAACCCTGAGTTCGGGGTAGCTGTAGCAACTTGTCCAGATCGAGACCCAACCAAAGCCCTCTCAGCACCAAGGACGTGACGCCGTGGGTTACTATGATCGCAGGTTCATCTTGTTCCTTCAGAAATGAGTCTACTCTACCGCAGATGTCATCAAAGCTTTCCCCACCCGGGCTGCGGAAGAACCAATGATAGCTTTCATAGGAACAATCGATTTGCTCTCGGATGAAATCACGCGTTGCGCCTTCCCATTGCCCAAACGCGATTTCCATAAGCCGTTCATCATGTATCAACTCATGATGAGGCGTCGTTGCCAAGCGGGCGGTATGCATTGCTCTCTTTTGCGGGCTGACGAAAACGCGCAAAGGTGCATTCGGTATTCGCCTGAGTATCTCATTTTGTTTCCGGGCCTGAGACTTGCCAATTTCCGTCAACGGCGAATTCTTGCGCCCTTGGAACTTCCCCAGTGTGTTCCATTCGGTTTCGCCATGTCGCAGCACAAAAAGATCTGGATACTTGTTCAAGATGTGTACCTGAATTGAATACCGTTTGAGGTGCCGTTCTTGTTGCCTCTTTTTAAGGACGCTGATTAATAGATGCTGACCTAAATTTCCTTGCGCGCCCGGAGCGCCGCCGTGATCGTTCCGTCATCCAGATAATCCAACTCTCCGCCGATGGGCACGCCTTGCGCAAGTGAGGTCAGGCGCACCTGACCTTCCAGCTGGTCCGCGATGTAATGGGCGGTGGTCTGACCGTCGACGGTGGCGTTCAGGGCAAGGATCACTTCGGTGATCCCTTCGGCCAGGACCCGATCCTTGAGGCGGGGAATGCGCAGCTCGTCCGGGCCGACCCCGTCCAGTGCAGACAGCGTGCCACCCAGCACGTGATAGCGGCCTTTGAAGACGCCTGACCGCTCCATCGCCCAGAGGTCGGCGACGTCCTCGACCACGCAGAGTTCGCCGGTCGCTCGGGCCTCACTATTGCAGATGTCACAGATATCGGTGGTGCCTACGTTGCCGCAATTCAGGCATTCGCGGGCGGTGACGGCCACTTGCTGCATAGCGTCTGACAGGGGCGTCAGCAGCAAGGCGCGTTTGCGGATCAGGTGCAGCACCGCGCGGCGGGCCGAGCGCGGGCCCAGCCCCGGCAGTTTGGCCATCAGGTCGATCAGATTGTCGATTTCGCTGTTCGTTCCCATGGCCTGTCCTGCTTTGCGCCGGAGGGAGCCTCCGGCGGGAGTATTTGCGAAAAGATGAAGCTTAGAACGGTAGCTTGATGTCTTTGGGCAGGCCCATGCTTTCGGTCAGCTTGCCCATCTCTTCCTGTGAACGTTCGGCAGCTTTGGCCTGAGCGTCCTTGATCGCGGCCAGGATCAGGTCTTCGACCACTTCCTTGTCGTCGCCGTTGAAGATCGACGGATCAATGTCCAGCCCCTTGAGTTCACCCTTGGCTGTAGCTGTTGCCTTGACCAGTCCTGCACCGGATTCGCCGACAACCATCATGTTGTTCAGTTCTTCCTGCATTTCGGTCATCTTGGTTTGCAGGTCTTGTGCGGATTTCATCATCTTGGCCATGTCGCCCAGACCGCCAAGCCCGCCGAGTCCTTTCAGCATCAGTCGTCTCCTGTGTTTCTGTTTGGTTCTAAATACGGACCGCAGGCAGGCGGCACAAGAGGTCTCCCGCCTGTCCAGATCAGAGCGTCGCGGACCGATCATTTATGCGCTTGCATTCCCTCCCTCAGTTGCATGGTGGAGGGGCGTGAGTATGCTGGTTTCTTGAAGCGTGGACCTGCGGGCTGAGGGGCTAATCCTCTTCGAAGGGGTCCCATTCATCTTCGACCTCGGGAAGGGCCTCGGTCTCAACCTTGGCGGCGCGCTGCTCCGGTGTTTCGATCCGAATGATCTTTGCCTTGGGGAATTGCGTCAGCACTGCCTGAACCAGCGGGTGTTCTTCGGCCTCGGCTTTCAGGGCAAGTTCGGCCCGGTCCCGTACTTCCGCAATGGTCGCCGCATCTCCGTCCGAGACAATGGAGACGGCCCACCGATTGCCGGTCCATCGTTGCAGGGCAGAGCCCAATCGCGACGCCAGATCCGACGGTGCCTGAGGCGTCGGGGTGAATTCGATCCGGCCGGGCTGATACGACACAAGGCGCACGCCGCTTTCCACCTCGACAAGCAGTTTCACATCGCGGTTTGTGCGGATCAGTTCCACCACATGCCCGAAGGTTGGATAGCGGGCCAGGGCCGTCTGTGCATCCTGCGACAGTGCGGCAACCGGTGCGCCACCCGCTCCGCGCGGGGGCGATGTATAGGCAGGCGGGGCCCCGTTGGATTGCGTTGCCACCGGGGCCTGTCGCGACATTGACATGCCTCCGCCCGGCCCGCCGGGAGGCGGAGGCGGGGTGTCTTGCAGCCGTTTGATCAGCTCTTCGGGGCTGGGCAAATCAGCGACATGCGTCAGTCGGATAACAGCCATCTCGGCGGCCATCATCGCGTTGGGCGCCGCAGAGACTTCTTCCAGCGCCTTCAGCAGCATCTGCCACATCCGGGTCAGAACCCGCATCGGCAAAGCCTCGGCCATGTGCTGGCCCCGTGTGCGTTCGTCGGGGGAAACCGTCGGGTCTTCGGCCGCGTCAGGTGTGATCTTTACGACGGACACCCAATGCGTGATTTCGGCCAGATCGCGCAGAACGGCCAGAGGGTCCGCGCCTTCCGCATATTGCCCGCTCAGTTCAGTAAGCGCCCCTGCCGCGTCACCGCGCAGGATCATGTCCATCAGGTCCAGAACACGACCTCGATCCGCCAGACCCAGCATCGCACGGACCTGATCTGCCGTCGTCTCACCGGCCCCGTGTGAAATTGCCTGATCGAGCAGTGAGGTCGCGTCGCGGGCCGACCCTTCTGCAGCGCGGGTGATCAGCGCCAGTGCGTCGTCGGCGATCTGCGCGCCCTCGGCCCCGGCGATCTTGCGCAGCAGACCGATCATGTCTTCGGGCTCGATCCGGCGCAGGTCAAACCGCTGACACCGCGACAGAACCGTGACCGGCACTTTGCGAATCTCGGTGGTCGCGAAGATGAACTTCACATGCGCGGGCGGTTCTTCCAACGTCTTGAGCAGCGCGTTGAATGCGCTGGTCGAGAGCATGTGAACCTCGTCGATGATGTAGATCTTGTAGCGCGCACTGGCGGCGCGATAGCGTACACTGTCGATGATCTCGCGGATATCGTTGACGCCGGTACGGCTGGCGGCATCCATTTCCATCACATCCACATGGCGGCCTTCCATGATTGCGACGCAATGCTCGCACTGACCGCAGGGTTCGGTTGTGGGGCCACCGGTTCCGTCGGGTCCGATGCAGTTCATGCCCTTGGCGATGATCCGCGCCGTGGTCGTTTTTCCCGTTCCGCGAATGCCGGTCATGATAAAGGCCTGCGCGATCCGGTCGGCCTCGAAAGCGTTCTTCAGGGTGCGCACCATGGCATCCTGCCCCACCAGGTCGGCAAAGGTTTCCGGACGGTATTTGCGGGCGAGAACCTGATAGGCGGGGCTGGGCGTGTCTGTCATGTCTTCTCGCTCGGATTCGGTGCTTCGGCACAGCGTAGTGGCGGCGGCAGCCCGCGTCCACTGTGGGGCGCGATGATTTTTTGTTTCAGGAACGGCCTGGTTTCCAACTAAACTGGACCAGCGGATTTAATGACTCATTTCTTAAAGAGTACCTTGGGGGAGGACGCACTTCATGTCGCAATTGGTCATCTTTGCTCTGCAGGTCGGAGGCGGGACGCTTGCCCTTACTTCTATGCCCGGGCGTGGCGGGGATTACGCCACCGATCTGGATACGATTGCGGCGTGGAAACCGGGCCTTGTGATTTCAATGACGACGGATGTCGAAATGCTTCAGGATGGCGCGCAGCACTTTGGCAGTGACATCCAAAGCCGGGCCAGCCGGTGGGTTCACCTGCCAATCGAAGATTTTGGGGCGCCAACGCAAGCGGTTCGGAAGGCCTGGCCAGAGGTCAGCGCCACGGCCCGACATGCACTGTCGGGTGGTGGCCGGGTCCTAGTGCACTGCCGTGGTGGGTGCGGCAGGTCCGGGATGATTGTTCTGCGACTGATGGTTGAATGCGGTGAACGCGCCAGTGACGCACTGGACCGCCTGCGGGCCGTACGCCCGTGCGCTGTCGAAACCGATGCGCAGCTGGCCTGGGCGTCCCGGATCACGCCGGCACAGGTGGAAGTGGGATCAAGCTGAAAGCTGCTGAGGTGCGTAACCGAATTTCGGGGGTCGGATCGTTGAAACCTCGATCATGGCGCAAGGCGGGTTCGCGACAATGCCCGATGGCAGCGTGCTGAATTGAGGTCCGAAGATCAAATCGGCATAGGCATCCAGATCCCGAATTGCTGTATCAGGGTGCGCCCCGCAGAAAACGCGAACGCCGTCGGATCGCGCTCGGATCGCCGCCATGCACCCCTCCGCGCAATGTGACAGCGCGCTGTTACCTTCAAATTCGAAATCCTCGCTGGTGGCCGAAACCGCCTGCGCCATGGCTTCGGAAATCGAGCGGGCCAGTCGCGCCAAAGCCGGGCAGGTTTTGCCCGTCCGCTGGCACACAGTTGCGCTGTATACGTGTGATTTTGTCTTCCAGATCATCCTGCGCCCTCCGCGCGTGGTGGGCTGGATATTGGAGCAGGTGGGACAGCATCTCGCTGTCAGGACCTGCCCGGACACCCCGCCCGAGTTTCGGTTTCAGTTCCGATGGCAGGTCTCCTGACTTGCGGGTCATTGCTCTGCCGACCTTCCCAGCCCATGGGCCAGTGGTATTTCGGCATTGCTTACCGCTTACAGTTGCGGGGGCAGTCGCGGACTAGGTTGATGTCTGTATGACCAGACAAACCGCACCGTGTTCCCTTTTCATCCCGACCTCTTGTGGGGGCCGGAAACCATCACACAACCGCTAGCGCCTGATCGCGTTCCGAGTCAAGCCGATCTTTAGGCCGGACGTTTGGTCATGCTGGATGCGATTTACGTTCCGGCCTAGTGTCGTCGGCATCGAAGGCAGGCAAACCATTGTTTCAGGGAAAGCCGGGGATCATGTTGGATTCGGAACAGACGGTGTTGATCGAAGATTTCCGCTTTCCGTCCGGGTCTGTGACCTTGTCGGCGCGGCTGTACCGGCCAGTGGGTGAGCCGGAAACCGTTGTCGTGCTGAACAGTGCCACAGGTGTGCCGCGTGACTATTATCAACACTTCGCGCGATGGCTGGCCGCCGAGCGGGGGATAGCTTGCCTGACCTATGACTATCGGGACTACGGGCTTTCTTTGGTCGGCCGCCTGAAAGACGCAACCGCGACAATGGCGGATTGGGCGTTGATCGACATGCCAGCGGCACGGGCCGAGATGCGCAGGCGGTTTCCTAAGGCGCAGCAGTGGACCATCGGCCATTCGGTCGGTGCGATGCTGGGGCCGGTGCAGCCGGATATCGACCAGATCGACCGTATGATCGGTGTGTGTTCGGGGCTGGTGACTTTGAAAGATCACCCATGGCCCTATCGGGGTTTGGCGGGGCTGTTCTGGTATGGCCATGCACCGCTGATGGTGCGGGCACTTGGCTATCTGCCCGGCAAAGCAATCGGGTTTGGGTCGGACCTGCCCGCCTCGGTCTACTGGCAATGGCGCAAATGGTGTACAGCTCCTCTTAGCTACGTTCCCGAGATCGGGCAGAATTTGCCTGATGCGCATTGGGGCAGTTCTGGAACACCTGTGGATCTGTTTACCTTCGAAGATGACCAGATGGCTCCGCCCGAGGCGGTTTGGCGCCTTGCCGATCTGTACGGCCCCGAGGCCAGACGCCACCTTCTGAAGCCCGCTGAATTCGGACTGCCGGAGGTTGGTCACATTGGGGCATTTGCCCGGCGCAATGCAGCGGTCTGGCCGCGCCTGATCGCCTGATCAGACGCGACGCAGGTTTTCCATAACACCTTGCAGCTATGGCCGTTTACGAAGTTTCTTGTCCTGCATGACACCGCGCACCATCTTGCCAAACGCCCTGTCCCGCGCCCGCGATTGCGCAACGGTTTCCGAGTTTCGCTGATCTTCACGCCGCAGCTTGCGCCAGCGGTCCAGCCGCGCCGGATCAAGCACGCCTTCGTCGATTGCGCTCTGCACGGCACAGCCGGGCTCGGTTTCGTGCTGACAATCCGAAAAGCGGCAGCTTTGGCCAAGCTCTGTGATGTCCGAGAATACGTCGTCGATCCCGTCCTGGGCGTCCAGCAGGCGCAATGCGCGCATTCCGGGCGTGTCGATCAACCATCCACCGTTTCTCATCCGGTGCAACGCGCGCACCGTTGTCGTGTGCCTGCCCCGTGCGTCGTCTTCGCGAATTCCAGACGTGGCGAGGTTTTGATCTGTCATGGTGTTGCTGAGCGTCGTTTTACCCACGCCCGACGACCCGACCAGCGCGCCGGTCTGGCCTTTGGGACACCATGCCAGAACCTTTTCGACATCTGCCGGATCCCGAGCGTTGATCGTCAAAACCGTCAAAAACGGGTCCAGAGATTCCACTTGTCCCGAGAAACTTCCGGGATCATCCGACTGGTCAGCTTTCGTCAGGACAACAACCGGATAACATCCGGCCTGGTGCGCAAGAACCAGATAACGTTCCAGTCGGGGAAGGTTGAAGTCCGCATTGCACGAGCTGACGATGTACAAAACATCGACATTGGCCGCAATCAGTTGGGTTGCGGCACCTGTACCGGCAGCTCTGCGTTGCAGCAGGCTGCGCCGGTCCAGAAGGTGGCGCACGCGGTTTTCGGCGTCTGCAATGACCCAATCTCCGACGGCATATGAACCGGTCGGATTATCCGGTGTCAGCAAAGGGATTTCACCATCCGGGCTCAGCCCGATCAGACGGTCCCGATGTACCGATGCGATACGAAAGGGCGTGTCAGAAGGAAAAGCCGCGTGTTGCGCGGCAAAGTGAGAGGACCATCCCAGGTCCGAAAGCGTATAGGACATTTATCTGCCTGTTTTCAAAAACAGCAATGCCAACGGATGGCAATCGCGCATCCGCAGGTCGTGTGTTCAGGCAGTCCGGCGATTCCGGTGAATCAGAACCAGTCTGCCTGAAGGGTTTTCAATACAATCATAAAGCCCTCCTGCGGCTATGGTTCACGAAGTGAGAGGTTGGACATCGACCCAAGCGGGGCTCGTTGTGGCTGCTTCCTTCCGGACCTGACCAGGTTGGCGAGGCGCTCGCCCGCGCCAACCTCTCGAGTCCGGATATAGGGAAGGCATCGGGAAAAGACAACCCGTCAGAGCGTCAGGCGGATTCGTTCAAATCCCCTGCCATCCGAGCCCAGCAGCACGGGATCGAACCTGCGTAACTCATCCAGATATTTCAGGGCGCCCGGACCTGTTCGAAGAATTGTCGTCACGCCCCGCCGCGGCATCAGCGAGAACGGGTAGGGCTGTGAGACGGTCGGATCAGGTGGAAGGTGCTGTGACAGGTAATCCCGCACAAGGTCCTTGATGCTCAGCGGTGGCAGGCTGATCTGCTCTGTCGTTGTCGCATGCGGAAAATGCCCGCCTCCGCTGGCGCGGTAATTGTTCAGCGCCATAACGAATATCTGCTCCGGTCGTACGGGATGGCCTGTATATGTCAGATCACTGATCCGCCTGTGGTCGGGATGGATCATTTTCCCCTGCGCATCGTATCGCGGCGGCTGCGTGGGGTCGATCTGATAAGACAGTCCAAACACGATGTCGAAATTGTACCCGGCCCGTTCAGGGTTGATCAGTTCGGGTTCGGAACCAGACTTTAACTGGTTGAATACGCTGGCTGACATCTCCAACCAGTCCAGCAGGTGCGCACCGCTGATCCGGATTGCGCGCAACTCGTTGGGAAACACATGCAGATCCGCGACATGGCGTAGACATATCTCTCCGGCGGGTACCTCGGTATAATGGCGGGGTCCTGCGCGCCCGCCGGATTTGGCAGGCGAAACAACCGACAATATCGGCAGACCCGCCAGATCGGTTCCCTGCAAAAACGGGCGCAGTGCGGCGGCTTGCGCCGCAGCTACAAGAGTCAGCCCGCGATCCGGCGCACAGCAACTGAAATAGCTGTGCAATGTATCCGGGATATGTGCCACCGGTGCGGCAACGGATTGACGGGTCATACGATGTGCCACCTCACACAAGCCCGCAATTTCACTGTCTTCCCCGACGGCTGTGCCGTTGCTGATAACCGGGCGCAGTTCGACGCAGCAATCCCGGATTTGCACTTTGCCGTCCGGCCCGGCGGTCACGGCCAAATCGATAACCCCCAGGTAAGAGCCCGCTGATCCCGGCATGACAACGGGCGTTCCATGTACCAGCCCCGTCAGGTGATCGACCATCGGGGTATTGGCGTGACCCTCTCCTGGAAGTGTCAGGTGAGTGTGCCCGGCTACAATGGCATCGATGCCATTGATTGCGGCTAAGGGTATCACGGCGTTTTCCATCCCCGCCACCGGTTCGCTGCCCCCAAGGCCGGAATGGGCAAGCGCCACGATGATATCACACCCCTCGTCGCGCAAAGTCTGCGTCAGGGACTTTGCCGCAAGCAGGATATCCTCGACGACGATATCGTCATCCAGATTATGTGCCTCCCAACAGGCCGTTTGCGGCGGAAGAACCGAGAAGATGCCGATGCGAACAGGAATGTCTTTACCGTTCAAAGACACAGTGCGGTTCAGAACGATATGCCGCTGCCAGGGCTGAGGTCCGCGCGTGCGATACAGGTTGCTGCAAACGACCGGACAGGGGGCTTGCGTCAGGATGTTGCCCAATGACGGCAGCCCGAACCCGAGATCATGGTTACCCAGCCCGATCGCGTCATAATCTAGGGCTTCGAACGCCTTCATCATCGGATGGGCGGTGCCACTTTTTGCTGCCCAATCGCCCATTGGGGTTCCCTGCAACGAATCCCCGTTGTCAAACATCAGCACCAGCGCGCGTTCGGCCTCTTGTCGGGCAGCGCGGATCAGGCTGGCGGTGCGCGTCAATCCAATCGTCTGGTCTGGCGTGTCGGTGTAATAGTCAAAACCGGTCAGGTTCATATGCAGGTCGGTTGTGGCCAGAATGCGAATTTTCCCACTGTCACCAATGGGCTGTACCTGCGTCGAGAAGGGGATCTTCACTTTGAGTATTCTGCTATTGAATGTGGGTATTGATTAAATCCATCAAAATTCACTCTAGATGATTTTTCCGAGGCCACCATGCGGCTTTTCAGCGGCAGGGTGGTGGATTTTCCGTCCCTGAATAGCCATTGCAACACAGGCCGAGACGTGGCAGCCCTGTGCGCAAGATCAAAAGGAAATCCAATGAAAAACGCAGAGCAGGTAACCTTCGGGGGTTCGGGCCTTGATCGGGCGGCGCAGTATCGCGGAGATGCGGACAAGCTGACCGAGGCGATGCACAACCCGGCTGCCCGCTGTATCTTGCTGTGGCGTGGAAAACTGCTGGTACAGGGTGAGGGGCTGGACCAGCTTGCCATGATCCCAATGACGCATCCGCTGATCAGCAATGGTCCCGGCGGCGTCATTGAATCCCCGGTGTTTTTGGGTCTGAGCGCTGACAGCGCCCCCGTGTTTGCCGTTGATATTTCCGCATGGACAGCCGAGGGGCTGGATCTGACCAGTCTGGGCGCCTTCGTGGACAAGTCCGAACAACAACACCCGGATTTACCGCAAGGCCACGTGTTTGCCGAACTGCGCCGGATCATGACACGGCTGTCGGCGCGCGACGCGGAACTGGCGGCAACGTCAAAGGCAATAATCGGCTGGCATGAAACGCATCGCTACTGTGCCCGATGTGGTGCCGCCAGCGAGGTGTCGCAGGGGGGATGGCAGCGCAGTTGCCCGTCCTGTGGCGGGCAGCACTTTCCGCGCACCGATCCGGTTGTGATCATGTTGATCACGCATGGTGACAGCGTGCTGATGGGCCGGTCTCCGGGTTGGCCTGATGGGATGTTCTCCTTGCTGGCGGGATTTGTTGAGCCCGGCGAAACACTTGAGGCAGCAGTGCGCCGCGAAGTGATGGAAGAGGCGGGCGTGCCGGTAGGTGCGGTTTCGTACCTGTCCAGCCAGCCCTGGCCGTTCCCGGCCTCATTGATGTTTGGATGTGCGGGTGAGGCGCTGTCACGCGACATCGTGATCGACCCGGTCGAGATAGAAGAGGCGATGTGGGTCAGCAAATCCGAAATGATGCAGGCCTTTGCTGGCGATCATCCTAGGCTATTGCCAGCGCGCAAAGGGGCAATCGCTCATTTTCTGCTTCAGAACTGGCTTGCAGATACTCTGGACTGAGGAAACATTGGCTCAGCAATAATACAGCAAAGGTCATTATGCAGTTTTCAGCGCGCGAAGATATCGAGGCCCCCATCCAATCGGTATTCGACATGGTGTCGGATTTCGAAAGATTCGAGCGTATGGCAATGCGCCGTGGCATCGATGTGCGCCGTTTGGGCGGTGGCACAGCGGTGACTGCCGGAACCGAATGGAATACGGAGTTTAAACTGCGCGGAAAGCCGCGTCAGATGTCGGTGGTGATGACGGATTTCGACAGGCCTTCGCAAATGCGATTTGACGCTGCCAGCAAGGGCATTACCGGGTTCACGACCGTGGATTTTCTGGCCCTGTCCCCGCGCCGGACGCGCCTGAGCGTTGAAATGTCACTCGCAGCCAAGTCCCTGCCGGCACGGTTGCTGTTGCAATCCATGAAGCTGGGGCAATCCAGATTTCGCAAGCAGTTTCAGGTGCGTCTCAGCGAATTCGCACGCGAGTTGGAGCAAAGGCACCTGCATGGCGGCTGAGACACAAGATCGCACCGCAGGTGCGAGAGGCCCGGACCACCTGAATTTCAAACCCGCATCCGAAAGCGATGCCGAAGGGGTCGCTGGTGTTCTTCACGATCTGGTCTTGGCTGGCAAGCGGCGCAAAGCCCACGATGTCGATTTTGCCCTAAGGCACTATATTCGCCACCCGGATCAATTGCGGTGTACAATCGCCACGGACCCGAATGGTCACGTGCTTGGGTTCCAATCCCTGAAATATGCGGTCGAAAACAACCCCTATGACGTGTCAGTGGGGTGGGGCGTGATTGGAACCCATATCCGACCATCAGCCGCCCGGCTTGGGATCGGGCGCGCACTTTTCGCGCACACTCTGGACGCGGCCCGCGCGCATAGTCTCCCTGCTATCGATGCAACAATTGGCGCAGGCAATACCGAAGGTCTGGCCTACTACGAAGCCATGGGTTTCCGGACCTACCGCACGCAAGATGGGTCTGTGTCAAAGGTCTACCGGATTAACCGCTGGAGAGCGACGATTCCAGGCGCAGCGGCGCGGGACATTGGGAGCCACCGGCATTGCAAACAGCTTCGAAAAACGGGCAACATCCAAACAAGCCCAAAGGAATGCCGTCGCGAACCGTGATTATCCACGCGGATGTGCTGCCGGATAGACGCCCAGAACCTCGACATTTGTCGTGAAATGCTCAAGCTCGTCCATGGCCAGCTGCACGTTGCGGTCTTCGGGATGCCCGACGATATCCGCGTAAAACTGCGTCGCGGTAAAGGAGCCGTCGACCATATAGCTTTCCAGCTTGGTCATGTTGATCCCATTGGTGGCAAACCCGCCCATCGCTTTGTAAAGCGCAGCAGGGATGTTGCGGACCTGAAACACAAAGCTGGTGATCATCCCATGATCGCCCCGGCGGGACAAATCCGTTTCGCGCGACATGACAAGAAAGCGGGTCGTGTTGTCGTCATTATCCTCGATATGGCGGGCCAGAACGTTCAGGTTATAGATCTCACCGGCCAGCTCGCTGGCCAGCGCGGCTGAATGCGGATTGCCTTCCTCGGCCACTTCGCGGGCGGCGCGGGCGTTATCGGGGCTGACGCGGCCGCGAATGCCGTGTTCCTTCAGGAAACCCGCACATTGCGGCAGCAGCACCAGATGCGAATGCGCCTCGGTTATGTCTTCCAGTTTTGCACCCGGCACGGCAAGAAGGTTGATATGAACCCGGACAAAGGCCTCATCGATGATATGCAGCCCGCTGTGGGGTAACAGCCGGTGAATATCGGCCACCCGCCCATAGGTCGTGTTCTCGACCGGAAGCATTGCCAGATCCGCATCGCCTGAGCGGACCGATTCGATCACATCCTCGAAGGTGCGGCAGGGCAGGGCTTCCATATCTGGCCGAGCGTTGCGGCAAGCCTCGTGACTGTAGGCGCCGGGTTCCCCCTGAAAAGCAATGCGATTGGTCATTTGGTCGATTCCATGCAACAAGTTCGCGATTTGGTCGTTTCGTCGCGGTGTCTATACCTTGCCTCTCGCAAGGGGAAGCCTTAGACAGCTGCCCAGACAGCTGAAATGGACTCGCGATCAATGTTCGACACGATGACAGTAACCAAGGCCGCCGCAGGCCTGTTCGGCACATTCCTGGTGCTGCTTCTGGCCAAGTGGGGGGCGGATGTCCTCTATTCTTCCGGTGGCCATGGCTCGGCTGAGGCCGCCTACATTATCGAAACCGAAAGCTCGGGCGAAAGCGCCGACGGTGAAGAAGTGGTCTTTGAGGACCTGCTGGCCGCCGCAGACGTCGAGAGCGGCGCAAAAGTGTTCCGCAAATGCACCGCGTGCCACAAGCTGGAAGACGGCGCAAACGGCACCGGCCCTTACCTGTACGGTGTGGTTAATCGCCCCGTCGCCTCGGCCAACGGCTTCACCGGTTACTCGGCCGGTATGCAGGCGCATGGCGGCAACTGGACACCCGAAGCGCTGGATGCCTTCCTGACCAAGCCCGGCAGCTATATCTCGGGCACATCGATGAGCTTTGCCGGCTTGAAAAAGCCGCAGGATCGTGCCGACGTGATTGCCTATCTGCAGACAATTGGCAACTGATTGCCTGACCGATCAGAACCATTCAAAGCCGCTGCCGCAACGCAGCGGCTTTTTTGTCTGAAGAAACCTTCACAAAGTGCTCACGCATTCTAAACTTGAATCTGCACGTGCTGGCACTTTAGCTAGCGGTTACGACATTGACGGTGACAATGACCGAGAGGATGAGCAATATGATATCCCTGATGCCTGCTGCACGTGATCTTGAGGTAAGGCCATGGGTTGGCATTTTGGGGCTCTGTGCCGCTCTGATTGCTCCGCATGCTGCACAGGCGCTGGATGAGGGGGTCACCCGCAGCCACGGGTATTCGTATTTCGGAAATCTGGATTACCCGGAAGACTATGCGCATCTGAATTATGTGAATCCCAACGCCCCCAAGGGTGGCGAGCTTTCGCTGGCAGCCTCTGGAACGTTCGATTCTCTCAACCCCTATTCACGCAAAGGGCGCGCCGGTGCGCTGACCACATTGCAATATGACCGTCTGTTTGAAAGTACCGAAGACAGTGTCGGGCAGTATTACGGCGTAGTTGCGGAAAGTCTGGAATATGACGAAGGGCGCAATTTCGTCATTTTCCATTTGCGCCCCGAAGCAACTTTTTGGGATGGCACGCCTGTCACGGCGGAAGATGTTGTCTACAGCCACCGTTTGTTCATCGAACAGGGCCTGCCGTCTTACGCGCAGGCCGTTGGCCGCATGGTGACAGGGGCCGAGGCGTTGGATGATCATACCGTCAAATTTACCTTCAATCCCGAAGTCACCCGCCGCAGCCTGATTGAAACTGTCGGCTCAACTCCTGTTTTCTCAAAAGCATGGTTCGACGCGGATGAGACACGGCGGCTGGATGAACCGCGGCTGGAAGTGGCGGTGGGCTCCGGCCCCTACAAGCTCGACAGCTACGACATCAATCGCCGCATCGTTTACAAACGCCGGGACGATTATTGGGGCAAGGACCTACCTTTCAATGTCGGCCGCAACAACTTCGATACCATCCGGGTCGAGTATTTCGCTGATCAGACGGCAGCGTTCGAGGGTTTCAAGGCGGGTGAATACACATTCCGGATCGAAAGTGACCCCAAGCTTTGGACGACCGGGTATGACTTCCCTAAGCTGGATGAAGGCACAGTTATTCGGGATGAGATCGCGGATGGCAGCCCGCCGACACCTTCGGGCTTTGTCTTCAATCTTGGAAAACCGCAATTTGCCGACAAGAATGTCCGCAAGGCCCTGGCCCTGGCCTTCAATTTCGAATGGACGAACGAGTCATTGTTGTTCGGTTTGAACACGCCGCGGAATTCTTTCACGCAAGGAACCCCGATCGAGGCGCAAGGCCTGCCCGAAGGGACGGAGCTGGCGTTCCTGCAGGCGTTGGGCGACGTTGTTCCCGAAGATGTCCTGACGGAACCCGCTGTTGTGGCGCACGAATCAAACCCTGCACGCCTGAATGACCGAAAAAACCTGCGCAAGGCTGCCAACATGCTGGACGAGGCAGGCTGGTCCGTCGGCGAAGGCAATATTCGTCGCAATACCGACGGGCAGACTTTGAAGGTTAATATTCCATATCCTTCAAACCTGCCGACCTCGACCGCAACGATGATCGAAACCTATGTCCAGAACCTGCAATCCATCGGGGTGGATGCCTCGACCGAGAAAGTTGATCCGGCGCAATACACTTTGCGCAGCCGCGAGCGGGATTATGACATGGTCTATTCCACGCGCTACGGATCGTTCTTGTCTACCGGGGGCGGTCTGAGCCAGATGTACGGATCGGAAGAAGCGGCCTTTAGTCTGTTCAACCCGGCAGGTCTGGCCAGCCCCTTGGTCGACGCGATCATCGAGGCGTCCTTTGAAACGGACAATCAGGCAGATCAGGACACGGCGTTGATGGCTTTGGATCGCGCCTTGCGGTACGAGTTTTTCGTAATCCCCGTGGGGTACATCGCAGAATACTGGACAGCATATTACGATATGTACGAATACCCGGAAAACCTGCCGCCCTATTCACTGGGTTATCTTGATCTGTGGTGGATCAATCCGGAAAAACAGGCTGCGTTGAAAGCGAAAGGCGCGCTGCGATAACATGGGCGCCTATATACTAAGACGCTTATTGCTGATCATTCCGACCCTTCTGGGTATCATGATCGTCAACTTCACGCTGGTCCAGTTCGTACCTGGCGGGCCGGTCGAACAGATCATCGCGCAAATCGAAGGTCAGGGTGACGTATTCGCCGGGTTCGCCGGAGGGGGCGACGCCGGTGCGGGTTCCGAACCGGCGGGCGGTGTCTTCGACGACAAATATGTCGGCGCACGCGGCCTTCCGCCCGAGTTTATTGCCGAACTTGAAAAAGAATTCGGCTTCGACAAGCCCCCGCTTGAACGGTTCGTGATCATGATGGGCAACTATCTGACGTTTGATTTCGGCGAGAGTTATTTCCGCTCGATCAGCGTGATCGACCTGGTGCTGGAAAAGATGCCGGTCTCGATCTCGCTGGGGCTGTGGTCGACCCTGATTGCCTATCTGGTCTCGATCCCGCTGGGTATTCGAAAGGCGGTCAAGGATGGATCGCAATTCGATACCTGGACAAGCGGGGCGATTATTGTGGCCTATGCCATTCCGGGCTTTCTGTTTGCGATCCTGCTGCTGGTGCTTTTTGCTGGCGGGTCATACTGGCAAATCTTCCCGCTGCGTGGCCTGACGTCGGACAATTGGGACAGCCTGAGTTTCTTTGGCAAGATCACGGATTATTTCTGGCACATAGCGTTGCCGACGATTGCGCTGACAATCTCGGCTTTTGCGACACTGACCCTGCTGACCAAGAACTCGTTTCTGGATGAGATCAAGAAACAGTATGTCATGACAGCCCGCGCCAAAGGGCTGAGTGAACGCAAGGTTCTATACGGTCATGTCTTCCGCAACGCGATGCTGATTGTGATTGCAGGGTTCCCGGCCGTGTTCATCGGGGTGTTTTTTGGCGGGTCGATCATTATCGAGACGATTTTCTCGCTGGATGGACTGGGCCGTTTGGGGTTCGAAGCTGCCGTTGCGCGCGATTACCCGGTGATCTTCGGCACGCTGTTCATCTTCGGTCTGATGGGGCTGGTCGTCGGCATTATCAGCGACCTGATGTATGTGCTGGTCGACCCGCGCATCGATTTCGAAAAGCGGGAGGGGTAAATAAATGGCTTTGTCCCCGCTGAACCAACGCCGCTGGAGCAACTTCCGCCGCAACAGACGGGCCTTCTGGTCGCTGATCATATTCGCTGTGTTGTTCGGCCTGTCGTTGTTTGCCGAATTCATCGCCAACGACAAACCCATCCTCGTGAAATATCGGGGAGAGTACTTTACGCCGGTTTTCAACTTCTATGCCGAAACAGAATTTGGCGGTGATTTCCAGACCGAAGCGATCTATCGCGACCCCGAAGTTCAGTGCCTGATCGACAGCGGCGGATTGGAAGACTGTTTCGACGATCCCGAAGGCATCATCGAGCAGATCGGCGCCGGTACATTCCAGGCTGAGGGGTTTGAACGCGGCTGGTCGCTCTGGCCGTTGATCCCCTATTCCTTCAATACCTCGGTGGACCGGCCCGGCGCGGCACCCCTGCCGCCCAACGGCCAGAACCTGCTGGGTACCGATGATACCAAGCGCGACGTGCTGGCCCGCGTGATTTACGGCTTTCGTTTGTCGATCCTGTTCACGCTGCTGGTGACGGGTGCGGCTAGCTTGATCGGGATTTTCGCGGGTGCCATCCAAGGGTTCTTTGGTGGCTGGCTGGACCTGATCTTTCAGCGGATCATCGAGATCTGGTCCGCAACCCCGTCGCTTTACGTGATCATCATCATGTTTGCGGTGCTGGGGCGAAGTTTCTGGTTGCTGGTCGCGCTGATGATCCTGTTCAGCTGGACCGGGCTGGTTGGAGTGGTGCGCGCCGAGTTCCTGCGGGCGCGGAACCTTGAATATGTGCGCGCGGCGCGGGCGCTGGGTGTTGGCAACATGACGATCATGTTCCGCCACATGCTGCCCAATGCGATGGTGGCCACGCTGACCTTCATGCCGTTCATCGTCACCGGAACCATCGGCGGGCTGGCTTCGCTGGATTATCTGGGCTTTGGCCTGCCGTCCTCGGCCCCCTCGCTGGGAGAGCTGACCTTGCAGGCCAAGCAGAACCTTCAGGCCCCATGGCTGGCCTTCACCGCCTTCTTCACCTTTGCCATCATGCTGTCGCTGCTGGTCTTCATCTTTGAAGGCGTGCGGGATGCGTTCGATCCCAGAAAGACCTTCTCATGAGCTTGTTGGATGTGAAAAACCTCAAGGTCTCGTTCCGTCAGGATGGGCAGATCAACGCGGCGGTCAAAGGCGTGTCCTTCACCGTGGACCGCGGTGAAACCGTCGCGCTGGTGGGTGAATCCGGATCAGGAAAATCCGTGACGGCGTTATCGACCGTTTCCCTGCTGGGCGACAGCGCGTTGGTCGAAGGCTCAGTCACCTATGACGGGCAAGAGATGATTGGCGCCTCGGAACAGCATCTGATGGATGTGCGGGGCAATGACATCAGCTTTATCTTTCAGGAGCCGATGACCTCGCTGAACCCGTTGCACACGATCCAGAAACAGATGGCTGAATCGCTGGCCCTGCATCAGGGTGTGGCTGGCGATGTGGCACGGGACAGGATTGTCGAATTGCTGACCAAGGTCGGTATCCGCGACCCTCAAGACCGGCTGGACAGCTATCCGCATCAGTTGTCGGGCGGTCAGCGGCAGCGTGTGATGATCGCCATGGCCCTTGCCAACAAACCGGACATCCTGATCGCGGATGAGCCGACAACGGCACTGGATGTGACCATTCAGGCGCAGATCCTCGAGCTGCTGGCTGAATTGCAGAAATCGGAAAACATGGGGATGCTGTTTATCACCCATGATCTGGGCATTGTGCGCCGCATCGCCGACCGGGTCTGTGTGATGAAAGACGGCGAGATTGTCGAGACCGGCGTGACGGCCGAGATATTCGAGAACCCGCAGCACCCCTATACCCGCAAACTACTGGCGGCAGAACCGTCGGGTCAGCCTGAACCCGTTGCCACAGATGCGGAAGAGGTCGCACGCACCAATCACCTCAAGGTCTGGTTCCCGATCCAGCGCGGGTTTCTGAAGCGTACGGTTGGATATGTGAAAGCGGTGAACGACGCGACCCTCAGCGTGCGCGCGGGTGAGACGTTGGGGATTGTTGGCGAAAGCGGGTCGGGCAAGACCACACTGGCACTGGCCATGATGCGGCTTATCGCGTCCGAGGGGGGCATCACCTTTCGCGATCAGGACGTGCGCAAATGGTCCACGCGGGAACTGCGCCGGTTGCGCAAGGACATGCAGATCGTGTTTCAGGACCCGTTTGGCAGCCTCAGCCCGCGGATGACCTGTCAGCAGATCATTGCGGAAGGTCTGGCCATTCACAACGTCGACCCGGACCGCGCGCCACGCGAACTTGTGGCCGAGGTGATGACCGAAGTGGGGCTTGATCCGGCGACGATGGATCGATACCCGCACGAGTTCTCCGGCGGTCAGCGTCAGCGCATCGCCATTGCCCGCGCGATGGTTCTGCGGCCCAAACTGCTGGTCTTGGACGAGCCAACCAGCGCGCTGGATATGACCGTTCAGGTTCAGATCGTCGATCTGCTTCGCAATCTGCAACAGAAATACGGGCTGGCTTACCTATTCATCAGCCACGACCTGAAAGTCGTACGGGCGATGTCGCACAACGTGATCGTCATGCGAAATGGGGATGTGGTGGAAATGGGTGCGGCCGAGGCTTTGTTCGAAAACGCCCAGACCGACTATACCCGCGAGCTGATTGCAGCGGCGGGATAGCATGAAAAAACAAAGAAATGACTACGTCGGTAAGGCATTCTTCGTCGGGATTTCTTGCTTAGTTGCATTCAGCAGCCAAGAGTTCCGAACCTCTTTCAAAGCTCAAGTTGGTCTAGGTCTCGCAGTTTTCGCAGTTTTGTTTGGCGCGGCGCTTTGGGAATGGCTCAAGTCCAAGTGGTGACTGTACAGAGGTAGGGTCGAAGGCACTTGTGCCTTCGACAGTCTCA
>NZ_JBXWSG010000055.1:0-24963 GCF_059613305.1 Ruegeria sp. BHSB056
GTATTGCTTGTCCAGCGACAGGTTGCCCGGGTTGTAGAAGGCGAACAGGAACAGCAGCGCCAAACCCCACAGACCCAACAACAGGATGTTGGTGATGGCAGTCTTCTTGCCCTTCAGAACGGTCATCGACACGTTGTAAAGGAAGATCAGCGCGGCAACGACGATACCGGCCTTGACCCATTTGGGTTGCTCAAGGAACTCGCGCCCCTCTTTGCCCAGCAGCCAGTTGCCTTCGAACAGGTTGAAGACATAGGTCAAAACCACGCCCAACGTACCGACCACAAGAATGATCAGCTGCAAATAGGCCAGCTTGGGCGAGTGGATTTCACGCTCGGCCTCTTCCGGGATCAGAAAATAGGCCGCCCCGAAAAAGCCCAGTATCAGCCAGACGATCAGCGAGTTGGTGTGCAGCATCCGCACGATATTGAACGGCAGAAGCTCGCTCAGGAAGTTAGGCGACACATAGATCAGACCGGCCAGCAGGCCGCCGATCACTTGGATCGCGAACAACGCCATGGCTACCGCAAAGTAGGCATAGGCGATTTTTTGGGATTCGTATTTCATTGCTCCATTCCCCTTCTCAGCCAGCCTCGTTGGGCGGCCAGTCCTGAGCGTCGATATTGTCCGTCCAGATCAGGAAGTTGGTCAGATCCCGGATCTCTTCGTCGCTGAGGTTGAATTGCGGCATCTGCCGACGACCGGGAATGCCGGTGGGTTGTGCCTCCATCCAGCCCTTGAGGGATTCAAAGGCCGATTCCGGGTCGTCCAACACGCCCCAACGTGTCATCACATTGCCGACCTCAGGGGCAAAGTAAGCCCCTTCGCCAAGGATCGTGTGGCAGTTGATACAGGCGTGTTTTTCCCAAACATGTTTGCCCCGAACCACACTTTCGTCGAGCTTCGCGGCATTTTCGGAATTGACGATATACAGATGTGAATGGGCCGATAGAGCCAGAAAGATGAGGATGAAGAACAGTGACCCGCCATAGAATATGTTGCGAGCCATGCTCTTTGTCATGACTTCTCGCATCGCGCTCTCCTTTGCGCAGATTAGCTAGTGCAGGCAACATGACGTGCGGGTCACAGGGCTGCCTTAACGAAAGTCAAGACTTCTAAAGTATCCTCAGGAACAAGATCAGAGATCCGCAAACACCGAGATTAACGAAATGACCTTAGGGTCGCCTTGAAATCTGAGGCAATTGTGAACACTTTCGCGTCGACTTCTTGATATACCGGACGTAATCAACCACCTGAGAAAAGGTGAAAATTCCGTTTCAAAGATTGATGGGCAAAAATGGCGAACTATTCTTATATCGGTTATACACCCGGTGTCATCACGGTGAATACGATTGGGCCGGACACGGTTACGTTGGATGTCAATTTTGATCCCGACACGGATCGTCGTTTGTTTAGCGTGACGGACGCAGCTGGTGGTTTTATTCAAAACGGCGGCGGACCACCTATCCCCGATACAGGGGATGTTTTCAACGGTGACCGCTTTGACAACGAAGACGGTGATGACCTGACGCAGACCGGTACTATCACCACCCTCGATGGTTCGACCACCTTTCTAAGCGGCCCAATATACCTGGAAGAATCCTACGTTCTGTCCAAACCAGGCGGGGGCACAATTACTGTATATCGCGTCGAAGTTGACGGCGTATTGGGCGGCTATATTACCTCTGAACCTCTTGTGCCCGGTACGACCTACTCGATGAACATCGTGAATGTCACGCCGACCAATGCGCCCGACACAACTGACCCGGCTGCCATTATTGACGTGCCGTGCTTTACTGCCGGAACACTTATCATGACGCCAGAAGGTCCGATGCCCATCGAGGATCTGAAGGTGGGTGACATGGTCGTGACTGCCGACAACGGACCGCAACACATACGTTGGATCGGAACGCGAAACCTATCGCACGAAGAGCTGGTGAAAAAACCCAAGCTGCTTCCAATCCTCATCAAAGCCGGGGCCTTGGGGTGTGACTTGCCAAAACGCGACCTGCTTGTTTCGCCACAGCACCGTATGTTGGTTCGATCCCGGATCGCCGTCAGAATGTTTGACGCAGAGGAAATCCTAGTCCCCGCGCGCATTCTTACCGCCAGCCCTGGTATCAGCGTTGCAGAAGACACTGTATCAGTCACGTATTACCATCTTTTGTTCGACCGCCATGAAATCATCTTCGCAGAAGGTGCCCCGTCAGAAAGCCTTTTTGGCGGCGCACAGGCTCTGTCCAGCGTTCCCCCAGAAGCAAGGGCAGAAATCTTCGACCTGTTTCCGGAACTAGAGACCCCTTGGCACGTTCCTCAGTCTGTGCGGCACATACCTGAAAACGGAAGACGCGCTCGTGCGCTCGTATCCCGTCACGTCAAGAACGAACGCCCCCTGATATTCTGAACTGCAATCCGCGCTTAAGGTTCCGTGTCAGCCGTGCTTTGCTGCGCGCGGACCCGTCAGCGCTGGCCACATGGAAAACAGATACAACCCGATTGCGGCAATCCATAACCCGTCAGCCGTCAGCATGGCGGTCATATATCCACCTGCCAGCCCGGACCCCAGCCAGCGGACCAAAGCCGCCGCCGCCATAAGCCCGTATCCGACCGCCATGGGCGACGGAGCAACAAGGGGCCGGCCACTGTGGCCAAGGGCGGCGCGGCTCATGACGGCAAGGGTCATGCCACCAACGCACCCGATCCCCAAAATGTGCAGCGCGCCGATCTCATTGCCATATCCGATGACGGCAGACCCCCACAGCAACAACCCAAGGGCCAGCATCATCAGGCCCAGGTGCAAAGCAATCAGGATCGGCTGCCGCAACGCCCAACCCGCTCTCCACCGCGCCATGCGCATCAGCTGGGCGCCGCCCAGCAGCAGCGCGCAGATACCTGCCAACGAGACACTGCCCAAGGTCAGCACCAACAACGGCAGCACAAGGGCGAGCGCCACCACGGCCTTTTCCAGCGACGCGTTTGAAACCGGCCACAGGGCTTCGGGTACACCGTCGCGTTTCATTGCATTGCGCGTAAAGGCTGGTGTGATCCGTCCCCCAAGTATCGCTATCATAGAACACAAGGTCAGCAGCCCTGCGCGCACCCCGGTATTCAACGTGTCTGTGGTGATACCAATCCATTCCAGATGAACCATCAGGTTGGCCACCCATACCAAACTCAGGAGATACAGAAATATCATGTTCTGTGGCTTGGGCCTGCGTATCAGCTGGCTGGCAATTTTCAGGACAAGGATCGGGACAAAGCTCAGGTCGACAATCGCGACGGTGATCAGAGAGAGCGATCCTGAAAACCACACCGCCAGCCGCCCCGCCATCCAGATCAGCGCTACAATCGTGACAAAGCGCGCGCGCACTTCGGGCGTGCCGGTCCAGTTCGGAACTGCCGTCAGAAAGAACCCACCCAGTGCTGCCGTTGCATAGCCAAAAATCATCTCATGGGCATGCCACATGACCGGGGGCATTCCATAACTTTGCTCGTCATAAGGTAAAAGCCCATCCAGTGAGGCCAGCCAAACACCCCAGGCGACACCGGCAAACACACCATAAAGACCGGCGGAAAGGAAAAATATCCGAAATCCTTCGCTGAAAATGCGCGATATTGCAGATGACATGCCTGCTCTCCATGGCTCATCTTATCGTTCAACAAGCAGTACCGTCCGACGGGATTGGGGCACTTAACCGAAATCAAGACGCCAAAAACATGTGTGAAAAAAACAGGTTTTATTGGTGAAATCTGAACCTGGTTTTTGTCCAAAGAACGAAGTTAGCGCCGCGCCCGTTGACTTTGGTCAAGGATGACAATCCCGTGATGGATCAGTCTCTGCACTGCCTCACCACGCAAATGGAGAGTGATCATGTCACTTGGAATCAGCTACAACAAGACCGGCCGCGCTTTTGGGGTCGGATTGGCAATGTTGTTGGGCAGCGTCGCTGCTCCAGCTTTTGCCGACGAGCCAACGCTTAGCGACGAAGCCTTTGAAGCTTCGAAACAACTGTACTTTGAACAATGTGCAGGCTGCCACGGGGTTTTGCGCAAAGGCGCAACCGGTAAAAACCTGGAACCGCATTGGAAAAAGACCGCAGCTGACGGCACCGTAACCGAAGGCGGCACCCTGAAACTGGGTCAGGAACGCCTTGAGAAAATCATCGCCTGGGGAACTGAAGGCGGGATGAACAACTTCTCGGACATCATGTCCGAGCAGGAAATCAAGGATATGGCGACCTACATCATGATGGAGGCCCCAAAGCCGCCTGAAATGTCGCTGGAACAGATGAAGGCAACCCGCAAGGTTTATGTCGAAGAAGCGGATTATCCGACCGAGCCGCTGCACGGCCGCAACTGGGAAAACTTCTTTGTCGTCATCGAACGCGATGTGGGCAAGGTTGCCGTCATCGACGGTGACACGAAAGAAGTGCTGACGCATATTCCGACTGGCTATGCCGTGCACGTCCTGAAAGCTTCAGAGCATCACAACATCACCGAACCCGAAACACCTGGACGTTTCTGGTACACAATGGGCCGTGACGGCAAGATGACCAAGATCGACCTCTGGCAAACGCCGGACAAGATGCTGGTTTCAGAAGTCAAGATTGCCTATGACGCGCGAGATGTTGCCGTGTCGGGTGACGGCAAATACGTCATCGGTGGGGGATACTGGCCGCCGCACTTCGCAATCGTTGACGCGCAGACCATGGAACCGCTGAAAGTCGTTTCGACGCGCGGAACCAACGTGGACGGTGAATATGTGGAAGAAAGCCGTGTGGCCGCCATCTACACGACACCGAATGAACCCACATGGATTGTTGCCGTGAAAGAGCTGGGTCAGCTCTGGCAGGTTGACTACACCGACCTCGACAATTTGCGGATCGACAAGATCGACAGCGCCAAGTTCCTGCATGACGGGTTCTTCGACCCGACAGGCCGGTACTTCCAGATCGCGGCAAACGCGTCGAACAAGATGGTCGTTGTCGATACCGAAACGCACAAGCTTGAGGCGATGATCGACACCGCTGCCCTGCCGCACCCCGGTCCGGGCGCCAACTGGATTGACCCGAATTGCGGACCTGTGGCGGGTACAACCCACCTGGGTGTCGGTACCGTGACAGTCTGGGGCAACGACCCAGAAGGTCACCCGGATCAGGCCTGGAAAACCTGTTACGAGGTGGAAACCGACGGCCCCGGCCTGTTTGTCCGTACCCATCCGAACTCGGACTACATCTGGGCTGACCAGACCAAACACCCCGAGCCGGAAATTCAGCAATCGGTTCAGGTCATCTCGAAAGAGACAGGCGAGATCGTGAAAACCATTCAGATCACCGAAGACGAAGGCAGCGCCGCTGTTCACTTCGAATTCAACGCCGATGGTACCGAGGTTTGGGTTTCCAAGTGGAACCTGTCGGATTCGAAAGAACCCAATGGCCAGATCGTGATCTTCGACGCCAAGACATTGGAAGAGATCGGTCGTATTGACGGGCTTTACGCCCCGACCGGCAAATTCAATGTCCACAACCGGTCGAACCACGTCACCTGACGGGTTCGCAACTTAAACCGGAAAGGGCGGGCCCCTCGCCCGCCCTTTCCTCGTTTGACAGATCCGCCAAACTCACCGGCCTGCCACCCAAGGCCAGACAAGACAGCCAAAACGGAGCCCGGATATGACTTCCGAACCGGATAAGAAAAAACCGATCTGGCGCCGGTATTTCCTGTGGGGAATGCCCGTGGCCGGCATTGCTGCGGCCTTTGCCGCCGGCATCATCTTCTGGGGTGGGTTCAACACCGCCATGGAAGCCACAAATACCAAGGAATTCTGTGTCTCGTGCCACGAGATGCGGGATTTTGTTTATGCGGAATACCAGGGCACGATCCACGACGTGAACCGTTCGGGCGTTGGTGCGGTCTGCTCGGACTGTCACGTACCCAAGGACTGGACCCACAAGATCATCCGAAAAATAAAGGCCTCGAAAGAGCTTTATGGAAAGGTGGTCGGTACCATCAACACCCGCGAGAAATTCGAAGCCAAGCGCATTCATCTTGCCATGAATGAGTGGGAGCGGATGAAAGCAACGGACTCGCGCGAATGTCGAAACTGCCATGACTTTGAATCGATGATGCCCGAATTCCAGCGTCCCCGTGCGCGTCAGCAGCACCTGAACGCAATGGAAACCGGTCAGACTTGTATCGACTGCCACAAGGGCATTGCCCACTCGAATATCCGAGACCGCGCAACCGACGAGTATCTGGAAGAGCTTGAAGCACCAAACCCGGCCTTCATCCGGCCAATTCCGCCAGAATACCTTGCCAGCCTTGAGCGGATCGAAACCAAGGAAGCTGCCGAGGCCGAGGCCGAAAAAGCTGCAAAGAAAGCCCAGCAGGAGGCCGTTCAGGCCCAGATTGCGGCAGCAGTTGATGCGGCCATCGCGGAAGAGCGGGCAACGGCTGCAACCGATGGGTCTGCAACACCTGCCAGCAGTGAAAGCGGCGATGTCGGTGCCAACATCGACTGGAATGCGGTGGCCGCGGCGGATCTGAAACTGTTCTACCCAGGCCAGGCGTCATTTGAATGGGTGCAGAACGGAAAAACCCATGGCGGGGCCCGCCCGCTGACCAAAGGTGGTGATCAATGTTCGACCTGTCATGCCAAAGAACTGGATGCGATTGGTAACAAGATCGTTGCCGGTGGCGAGCTGGAACCCACTCCGATCCCCGGCAAACGCGGTGTGATCGATGTAACCGTTCAGGCCGCGCATGATGACGAAAACCTGTACATCCGTCTGCAATGGCCGGATGCGGGGCACAACCCTGCTCCGTTTGTCGATGGCGGCAAAATGGATACTGAAAACCAGATCAAGGTCGCTATGATGATCACCGGAACCGGTATCGAGCTGGGCGATCAGGTCGGGTGCTGGGCGTCGTGCCACGCCGACAACACCTATATGCCCTTTGCGCCTGAGGCGGATGCAATTGCTGCGAACGGGGATGTTTCCGGTCGCCTGACCGCTCAGGACACCGTGACCAAATACATCAGCGAAAGCCGCACCGAGATCGAGATCAAAGGCAGAGGTGGCAAGGCTTTGGGCGGTTGGGACAAGTTGCAGGCCGCAGAACAGATCGAGCGGTATCTGGCTGACGGCACCTATCTTGACCTGATGCGCGTCTACGCGGACGGCAGCGCCACAAATGGTTACCTGCTGGAACAGCGGGTGGTCAATGATGGTGAGATTGCAGCCTCGGCAAACCTGTCTGGTGGCATGTGGACGGTTGTTTTCACACGTCCGCTGAACTCGGGCGCACCCGGCGATGTCCCGCTGGAGGCCGGTCAAACCTATACGGTCGGTTTTGCAATCCATGATGACTTTGCCGCCGCACGGTTCCACCACGTAACGCTGGATACCAGCCTAGCGCTCGACGACGACAGCGCGTTTATCAACGTGGTCAAGCAATAACAGTTTGGGGCCGGTTCTCCCGGCCCCAATTACTTTGGAAAGGAGACATGGACCATGAAACCCCACCGCCTTCTTCCCGCGCTGCTGCTTCTTGCCGCGCCAGCCTGGTCAGATGAAACCGCCGAGATCTGCGCCGAAGCCGAAGAGCGTTATGTCGAACTGTTCGGCCACCCCTCGGCCTCGGTCGAGGACGCCAAGGTGGTTTTGATGTACAACTACAAATTCTGCCCGTTCGAGCTGACCGTAAAGGCAGGTACAACTGTCCGATGGGTGAATGTCGACAAGCGCACCAGCCACAGTGTGTTGCTGAAAGATGGCAGCGAACCCGAAAGCGATCGGTTGTTCCCGGAAGAAACGGTTGAAATGACTTTCCTGACACCGGGCCCTCAGGATTATCTCTGCGGACCCCACTGGGAGACACAGAACATGATCGGGATGATCACTGTCGAGCCCTGATTTTAGGTGTACTTACAGGCTGAATTGAGGGGCGCGGGCGCAAATCCCGCGCTCCTTAACTTATGTCAAGGAGGTTGGTTTTCGATTGCGCCAATCTGCCTTCATGACACGCCCGGCCTACCCAGCAACGTCCCGCAAAAGCATTGGATTCGCGCAGGAATACCCGGGTTTCGAAGACATTCAGACCCAGCGAGTTTGAACATGAGCGGTAAGGTTTTTCTGATTGGTGCAGGCCCCGGCGACCCCGAACTGATGACGCTGCGTGCCCTGCGAATGCTGCAGGAAGCGGATGTAGTTGTCTATGACAGACTGGTGTCTGCCGACATCCTGAATCTACACGCCGAAGGCGCGCGGCTGATCCCTGTTGGGAAAGCACCCAAATGCCATACTGTCCCACAGGACCGGATCAACGAAATCCTTCTGGAAGAGGCCAGCGCAGGTCACACGGTCGCCCGTCTGAAAGGTGGCGATCCGATGATCTTTGGCCGCGGCTCGGAAGAAGCCGCTTATCTGATGGCCCATGGCGTGGCAGTCGAATACGCACCGGGGATCACGGCGGCGCAGGGCGCGTCCTGCTCGACCGGCGTGCCGCTGACCCATCGCGGTCTGGCCACCTCGGTTCAATATGTTACCGGACACCGGCAGGCAGACAAAGTGCTGGATCTGGACTGGAAACGCCTGGCCGACCCGGACACGACACTGGTGGTCTATATGGGTGTGGCCAATATCGGCCAGATCGCCATGGGTCTGATGACCGAAAACCTGCCAGGATCGACGCCGGTTCTGGCCATCGGAAATGCGACGACACCTGATGAACACCGGCTGGTGTCACGGCTGGACCAATTGGCCAACGACGTGCGCACCTCCGGGCTGAAGGCGCCAACGCTTTTCATCATCGGCAAAGTTGTCTCACTTTACGCCGAACAGCCCATGGCGGACATTCTGGAACGGGCCCATGGCTAAGCTGGGGTGCAGAAATCGTGTGCCGTGCCCCGCGCCGAACGGAAATGTGCCCGGCCGTGCGGGGTGGGTTGCCCGAACCTTTCTGACAACTGCGGTTCTGGCCGCAACGTCCGCCTTTGCTGCCGATGTCATTGATCCCAACGCACTGAAAAGACTTGTGCATCAGGATTGCGGCTCGTGCCACGGGTTATCGTTGAAAGGTGGCCTGGGGCCCGATCTGCGCTCGAATACACTGAAGCATTACGACGCCGAGGTTTTGACCGGTGTCATCCTTGACGGCATCCCCGATACGGCGATGCCCCCGTGGCGGCCCCTGATCAGTGAAGAAGAGGCCGAATGGATTGCCCGATACCTGCTGGAACAGGAGGCACGATGAAACACCTTATCCTCAGCCTTGCGGCGACATTGATGATGACCACGGCCCAAGCCGAGCCAATGGCGACTGGAGACCTTGGGCTGGTGATCGAACGTGCCAGCGGATCGGTCCTGCTGGTGGACCAGTCCGACCGCGCCGCTCTGGCCCGGATAGAAGGACTGGGCGATCTGTCCCACGCCTCGTTGGTCTATTCACCGGATGAACGTTTCGCCTATGTCTTTGGCCGCGACGGAGGCCTGACCAAGGTTGACATTGTCACCCGTCAGATCGTGAACCGCGTTGTTCAGTCCGGAAACGCCATTGGCGGCGCCATCTCGGACGATGGTACGCTTGTGGCGGTATCGAATTACGAACCCGGCGGTGTGCGCGTGTTTGATGCACAAACGCTGGAGATGGTGGCTGACATTCCCACTGGCAGTAAAACGATTGGTTTGGTCGACGCGCCGGGCCGCCGTTTCGTTTTCACCATGTGGGACACCGGCGAGACATGGATCGCGGATTTCACAAAGGGCACGCCCGAGATCACCAGAATCGCCGATATCGGCAAGAACCCCTACGATGCGCTGATCACTGCCAATGGCCGCACCTATATCACCGGCCTGTTTGGAGAGGATGGTCTGACGGCGCTTGATCTGTGGTCCGACAACCCGGAACCGATCCGCGTTCTACCCGGCTATGGCCGTGGTCAGGAGGAAATGCCGGTCTACAAGATGCCTCATCTGGAAGGTTGGGCGCTGACAGGGTCCGAATTCGTCTTGCCCGCCGTTGGTCACCACGAGGTTTTGTGGATTGACGCCACCACCCTGACCGAGACCGGACGCACACAAACCCACGGACAGCCGGTCTTTGCCATGGCGCGCCCGGACGGGCGGCAGGTCTGGGTTAACTTTGCCCACCCGCTGAACGATACCATTCAGGTCATCGATACCGTCAGCAAACAGATCATCCACGAATTCAAGCCCGGCCCTGCCGTTTTGCACATGGAATTCACACCGCGCGGGCACGAGGTTTGGATCAGTGTGCGCGATGCGAACAAGGTCATGGTTTATGACACGCATAGTTTCGAAAAACTGCGTGAGATCGAGGCCGAAAGCCCTTCGGGTATCTTCTTTACCGCGCGTGCGCACAAGACGGGTCTGTAAGTCATGCAACACATTACAGACCCGATCGACCGCCGCTTGCTGGATGAATTTCAGCGCGATTTCCCGGTGACCGAACGCCCGTTTCAGGTTCTTGGAAGCGCACTTGGACTTGACGAAAGCGAAGTCATCCACCGCCTTTCAAGAATGCGCACGACGGGTCGCATCACACGGGTTGGCGCAACCATCACGCCCGGCGCGGTGACGGCCAGTACGCTGGCGGCTGTGTCCGTCCCGGAGGAGCGGCTGGAAGAGGTCGCCGCCCTGATCGACGCCGAACCGGGTGTAAACCACAATTATCAGCGCGAGGACGCCTGGAACCTCTGGTTTGTTGCAACCGGCCCGGATCGGGCGCATGTGGATGCTACCCTCGCACGGATCAGCCGGGTCACCGGGCTGCGGGTGCTGGATTTGCGGCTGGTGCGCCCTTTCAACGTTGATCTTGGGTTCCGCATGATCGGCGGGGTCAAAACCGTGCCTACAGCACGCCAGGTGGATGCAACTGCGATGCGCGAGGGTGATCGGTATCTACTGCAGACGCTGAGTTCGGGACTGTCTCTGGTCGCTGAACCCTATGCAGATTTGGCACATTCACTGAACCGGGACGTTGATGATGTGATGGCGCGAGTCATCGCGTTGCATTCGGCCGGTATCATCTCGCGGCTGGGCGTCATCGTACGTCACCGGGCGCTTGGCTGGTCGGCCAATGCGATGGTTGTCTGGGACCTGCCAGCGGAGCAGGTCGATACAGCCGGCCCCGCTTTGGCGGCTTTCCCCGGTGTGACCTTGTGTTACGAGCGCAACCCGGTGCCCGGTGTGTGGCCATATCGCCTGTATTCCATGATCCACGCGCGATCCCGCAGCGAGGCTTTGGACGTGCTGACCCGTGCGACGGCCCTGCCAGAACTGACGGGTGCACGGAACAAGGTTCTGTTCTCAACCCGCTGCTTCAAGCAGACCGGCGCGCTGATTCAAACCAAAGAGGTCGCCGCATGACGCTGGACCAAACTGACCGTGCGATCCTGAACCGGATGCAAGACGATCTGCCACTGGTTTCACATCCTTACGCAACAGTCGCCAAAGAACTTGGCCTGTCCGAGGCCGAATTGCTGGTGCGCCTGACGTGCATGAAAGAGGCCCGTGTCATCACACGTTTTGGGCCGTTCTTCGACGCCGCGGCGATGGGCGGTGCCTTTTGCCTCTGTGCGATGGCCGTTCCAGCTGGGGAATTTGAAGTCGTCCTGACCAAAGTCAATGCACACCCCGAGGTCGCCCATAATTATGAACGCACGCACCGGCTGAACATGTGGTTCGTACTGGCAACGGAAACGCCCGAAGGGATCGAGGCCGCGGCCGATGCAATTGAACGGGAAACAGGGATCGAGGTTCTTTGTTTCCCCAAACTTCAGGAATTCTACATCGGCTTTCGGGTAGCGGCATGATCGACGCAACAGACAGACAGATTATCCAAGCACTACAGGGCGGATTGCCTCTGGTTTCCGCCCCATATGCTCAGGTTGCTGATGATCTAGGGATGCAGGAAGCCGATCTGCTTGAGAGGCTGTCAGCTCTCAAGGCGCGCGGCGTAATCCGCCGTATCGCGGCCGCCCCTAACCACTACAAGCTGGGCATGACTTCGAACGGCATGACTGTCTGGGATGTCGAAGATGACCGCATCGCCAAATTGGGCGCTCAGATCGGTGCCCTACCCTTTGTCACCCATTGCTATGAACGTCCCCGCGCGTTGCCGGACTGGCCCTATAACCTGTTTGCCATGGTTCACGGATCGGATCGGGATGAGGTCGAAGAAAAGCGAGCCGAGATCGCCGCAATTCTGGGTGACGCCTGCCGGGCCAAGGATATCCTCTATTCCACGCGCATCCTGAAAAAGACCGGGCTGCGCCTGAAAAAGAAAGGCTGAGACGATGTTCCGCCTGACAGAATACATGCACCAGCTGGTCAAGCCGACCCCGGTGCGTAAACACCGCCCCGGCCCTGTGAAACCGGTGGTGATCTGGAACCTGACGCGGCGCTGCAATCTGAAGTGCCGTCATTGCTACACCGTCTCGGCGGATGTTGCGTTCCCGGGCGAGCTCAGCCACGAGCAAGCCATGGTAACCCTTGAGGATCTGGGCCAGTTTCGCGTCCCGGCCCTGATCCTCTCGGGTGGGGAACCACTGGACAGGTTCGATTTCTTCGACATTGCCAAACGTGCCCGCGAGCTGGTGCCGATGCTGGCGCTGTCGACCAACGGAACACGAGTTCATGATGAAACAGCCGACATGATTGCCGACGTTGGTTTCAACTACGTTGGCATCTCGTTGGATGGGATCGGGGCCACAAATGACTGGTTCCGCGGTGTTGAAGGGGCTTTTGCCGACGCCCTGCGCGGTGTGCGCGAATGCAAGAGGCGCGGCATCAAGGTTGGCTTGCGGTTCTGCCTGACCGAAGGCACGCAGCATCACCTGCCGGACCTGCTTCAGCTATGCGATGACGAGGGCGTCGACAAGTTTTACCTGTCGCACCTGGTTTATGCCGGGCGTGGTGACAAGAACCGCGGTGAAGATGCCGAGCATCAGCGCACCCGCAAGGGAATGGATCTGCTGTTGGAGCGCGCGTGGGAGGCTGCCTCGGGCGGTCGCCCGCTGGATATCGTGACCGGCAACAATGATGCAGACGCGGGGTATTTTCTGAACTGGATTCGTGCGCATTTCGACGCTGACAAGGCTGCGCATGTCCGCGAGCATCTGGCCGCTTGGGGAGGAAATTCCAGCGGTTTGGGTGTAGCCAATATCGACAATCTGGGCCGGGTCCATCCTGACACCTACTGGTCCGATTACACAGTAGGCAACGTTAAGACTAATCCGTTTTCCGAGCTTTGGACCAGCGACGATCCGATGTTGGCCATGCTGCGCACGCGTCCGCGCCCGCTTAGGGGTCGATGTGGGGCCTGCGAGCTAAAGGATGTCTGCGGTGGCAACACCCGCATCCGGGCCCTGCAACTGACCGGTGATCCCTGGGCCGAAGATCCGGCCTGTTACCTGACAAACGAAGAAATCGGTGTTGACGACGCAGGCGAGCGTCTGCGGGTTACGCCGTTCCGGGGGAAAAGCCATGATCCGGCGCATCAATTCTTTTAATCCCGTCTGCTCTGAGCCTTCGACATGGGTGCCAGAGACACCCAAGGGAGCCTCCGGCGGGAGTATTTTTGAAAAGATGAAGCTCGTGGTGATGTGTTCCGTGCTGACCGCAGGTGCAGCCTGGGCAGACGCACCAACGGATTATGCTGAACATTGTGCGTCCTGCCACGGTGAAAACCGTCTGGGCGGCGTCGGCCCGGCCTTGATCCCAGAGACGCTCCAGCGCATGCGGGGGCCGCGCGTGGCCGCGGTGATTGCCGAGGGGCGTACGGCCACGCAAATGCCTGCGTTCTCGCACGAGTTGGATGCGTTGCAGATTGAAGAGCTGGCAGGGTGGCTGAAATCTCCGTTGGAAACCAATCCCGAATGGGGTGAGGCTGATATCATGGCCAGCCGTACTCTGGACGAGGACTACTTCCCGGTCGATGCCCCCGTCTGGGACAGCGACCCGATGAATATCACTTTGGCCGTTGAGACCGGCGATCACCATGTCAGTGTTTTGGACGGGGATACGTTTGAAGTTCTGGACCGGTTCGAGACCCCCTTTGCCGTACACGGAGGCCCGAAATTCAGCCCGGATGGGCGGTACGTCTTCATCATGTCGCGCGATGGCTGGGTGCAGAAATATGACATCTGGGCGCTGAGGCAGGTGGGTAGGGTGCGTGCGGGCCTGAACAGCCGCAATATTGCAATGTCGGGCGATGGCAAATGGCTGGCCGTGGCGAACTATCTGCCGAACTCTCTGACATTGCTGTCCACCGAAGACCTGTCTGTGGCGAAAGTCATTGATGTTAAAGGTAAACAAGGTGATCCGAGCCGTGTGTCGGCGGTGTACCAGGCCCCACCACGCGAAAGCTTTGTGCTGGCGCTGAAGGATGTTCCCGAAATTTGGGAGGTGTTCTATGGTGCTAACCCGCCGCAATCCGGGCTGGGGCATGATTTCCGCATTGAGGGTCAGTTCAAGAATCCCGATCCCTTCCCGGTGCGCAAGATCACCACGCCGGATTATCTTGACGATTTCTTTTTCGACCAGAGCTATGAATACGTCATGGGCGCCTCGCGCGGAGGTGATGGCGGTCAGGTGATCGATCTGGTGATCGGTCAGAAAGTGGCCGACCTGGACCTACCGGGCATGCCGCATCTGGGTTCAGGCATTACCTGGAAACATGGTGATACGACCGTGATGGCGACGCCGCATCTGACTGATGGCACCGTATCGGTGATCGACATGGAAAGCTGGGAGACCGTCAAGCGGATCAAGACCGAGGGGCCCGGTTTCTTCATGCGCAGCCATGAGAATTCGCCTTACGTCTGGGCCGATGTGTTCTTTGGGCCGAACAAGGACGCAATGCATGTGATCGACAAGCAAAGCCTTGAAATCGTGAAGACTTTGCGCCCCGCACCGGGCAAGACGGTGGCCCATGTCGAATTCACAAAGGATGGCCGCCACGCGCTGGTTTCGATCTGGGAGGATGACGGTGCGGTGATTGTCTATGACGCGCAGACGCTGGAAGAGGTCCGCCGCCTGCCGATGCGCAAACCGTCTGGGAAGTACAATGTCTGGAACAAAATTACCTTCTCGGAAGGCACCAGCCACTGAGGGGCAGTGGCCGGTCTGGAAACTGGCCGTTCTGCTTTATCCAGCCACCATGTTGACCGTGGCCATCAACCTGTTTCTGGCCGGGCTGATCCTGCACAGCGCCGGTTTCGGGGTGATTGGACCGGTTCCGGCGATCCTTTGGTCAATACCTTTGGGCATACCCGCGTCCTGGTTGGCGGGGCGATGGGTGCGTGGGTTGATGGACGAAGCGGACGGCTGAAGGGAAATTCCAAAGGCCTGACGAAAGTCAAGTATCGGACAGGGAAAACCGCCTACGACTCGGGAAAGAATACCGAGTTGGATTCTCCATGCCTGCCTTTAACTCCTTCCACACCCTCCCTGATCGCGCGTTACGTGCGGCGTGTGGACTGGCAGGCATTTTCCTTCTGTTGTTGCAAATGCTTGGCCCGGTGCTGGCGAGTCCCGGTGAGAGCATGTGGGTGGAGATCTGCTCGGAGGCGGGCGCGGTCTGGGTTCAAGTTGGCCTTGAAGAAGGCGACGATGATCCAACCGCGCCCTGCCCGAAATGCGCGGACTGTGCGCTTTGTGCGGTGACGGCGTCAGCACCGATGCCGGGCGCTTTGCTGCCCGCAAGCGTCGGAAATGTTCAAAATGTACGCTTTGAACATGGGGGGCAGTGCATTTTGTACAGCCCCAAACACCTGTGGCCCGAAACCCGGGGGCCCCCGTTTGCGACCCGAGAAGAATCTGAACGCGCCCCGCGCGCGTCCATGGCGTCCACCCAATTGATCGGAGGTGCGCCGTGGTCGTAAGTCGCGCAATCCATTTCCTTCTGGCCCTCGTTCTGTCCTGCAGTGTTGCAATCAGTGCACGCGCCGACAGTCTTGCCAGCTTTCTTCCCGACATTGATCCGGCTGACCTGGCACCGGGCGCCGACGCGTTTGGCCCGGTACGCAGCGACGTGAAGGTTGCCCCGGTCCTTCGGGGTGGCGAGACCATCGCGTGGGCTTTTCTGACTTCGGACTTTGTCGGAACGACCGGCTATTCCGGCAAACCCATTCACGTGGTTGCCGCCATCGACGCAGACGCTGTTTTGACCGGTGTTCAGCTGGTCAAGCATTCCGAACCCATCGTGCTGATCGGCATTCCCAATTCCCGGATGGTCGAACTGACCGAAGGCTATGCGGGCCTTGACCTGAAACGAGAGGCCGAGACCGGGGGCGAGGGGCATGACCTCGACATTATCTCGGGCGCGACCGTGACGATCATGGTGATTGATGACAGCCTTGTGCGCGGAGGGATCAAAGTGGCCCGCGCGCTGGGGCTGGGCGGATTGTCTCCGGTGCAGGCTGGAGGTCCGAAGCGCGAAGTCGATATGGCGCAGGGTGCGGTTTACGATTGGACCACATTGTCGGGAGACGGCTCGGTCCGACGCATGACGCTGGATGTCGGGCAGGTCAATGCTGCCTTTGAAGCCACCGGGGATCAGCGCGCGATCAAGCGACCCGAACCGGGCGCGCCGGATGACACCTTCATCGACATGCACATGGCGCTTGTTTCGGTGCCATCGATCGGCAAGTCGCTGCTGGGTGAGGCCGAATACCAGAACCTGACCAACTGGCTGGACGAGGGCGAACAGGCCATTCTGGTACTGGGGCGCGGGGCCTATAGTTTCAAGGGCTCGGGCTATGTTCGGGGTGGGATCTTTGACCGGATTCAGCTGATCCAGGGCGACAGCTCGGTGCGGTTCTTTGACAAGCAGCAGCGCCGTCTGGGTGAGGTTGCCGCGCCAGATGCCCCCAGCTTTACCGAACTGGATATCTTCAAGATTCCCGCTGATGCCGAGTTTGACCCGGCCGAGCCGTTCCGCCTGCAATTGCTGGTGCAGCGTGCCGTCGGGGCGGTTGAAAAGACCTTTCTGACCTTCGATCTGGGATACAAACTGCCGGAACAGTACCTGTTGCCCGTCACCGCGCCTTCGGTCGTGGATGATGCAACCGGCGAAGCGGCTGCCAAGGCCGCCCTGTGGCAGCGCATCTGGAAGGATCGCACTGTCGAGATCGCCGGGCTAGGTGTCATGCTGCTGGTGCTGACGGCCACGTTCTTCTTCCAGTTCCACGCCACGATGAACGCGCGCGTCTTCTACTGGTTCCGCATCGGGTATCTGACGATAACCCTGTTCTTCATCGGCTGGTATGCCAATGCACAGCTGAGCGTGGTGAACCTGATGGCGCTGGCGGGCAGTTTGCGCACGGGGTTCTCGTGGGATGCGTTCCTGCTGGATCCGCTGGTCTTTATCCAGTGGTTTGCCGTGGCCGCCGCCCTGCTGTTCTGGGGTCGCGGTGCCTATTGCGGCTGGCTGTGCCCGTTTGGCGCGCTTCAGGAGCTGACCAACAAGATCGCGCGGGCGCTGAAAGTGCCGCAATGGACTTTGCCCTGGGGTCTGAACGAGCGTCTCTGGCCTGCGAAATACATGATCTTTCTGGGTCTTTTTGGCCTGAGTTTCGTCTCGATCCCGCTGGCCGAGCAATATGCCGAGATCGAGCCGTTCAAGACCGCGATCATTCTGAAATTCATGCGCGACTGGCCGTTTGTGGTCTTTGCGCTGGTCCTGCTGGGGATCGGGCTGTTCGTTGAACGGTTCTATTGCCGCTATCTTTGCCCGCTGGGCGGAGCGCTGGCGATCCCTGCCCGTATCCGCATGTTCGACTGGCTGCGCCGCTATAACGATTGTGGCACGCCCTGTCAGACCTGCGCCAATGAATGCCCCGTTCAGGCGATCCACCCCACTGGTGAGATCAATCCGAACGAGTGCGTCACCTGCCTGCATTGTCAGGTGCTCTATCAGTCCGAGGACAAATGTCCCGTCGTTATCCGCCAACTGAAACGGCGGGCCAAGACCGGGTCGGTCACACCTAAGACCCCCCTCGGGCAACCACCGGCGAACCATCCGAACGCCAAACCGAAAACCGTTTCCTAAAAAGGAGGAACGACCATGTCGGACCAAGAAAACAAACTGAACATCACGCGCCGCGGTATGCTGGGGGCCACTGCCACCGGTGCCGTTATCGCCGGGACCGGTCTGGGATCGACCCTGATGACCGCGAAAGAGGCCAGCGCTGCCGCCAAGCAGCATCTGGAGCCGGGCGAGCTGGACGAATATTACGGCTTCTGGTCGTCGGGCCAGACCGGCGAGCTGCGCATTCTGGGCGTGCCGTCCATGCGCGAGCTGATGCGGGTGCCGGTGTTCAACCGCTGCTCGGCCACGGGCTGGGGCCAGACCAACGAGTCGCTGAAGGTTCTGACCGAAGGCCTGTTGCCTGAAACCAAGGAATTCCTGGCTGCAAACGGCAAGGTCACCTATGACAACGGCGACCTGCACCACCCGCATATGTCTTTCACCGATGGCACCTATGATGGCCGTTATCTGTTCATGAACGACAAGGCCAACACCCGCGTGGCCCGTGTACGTTGTGACGTGATGAAATGCGACAAGATCATCGAGATCCCGAACGCGCATGACATCCACGGCCTGCGTCCGCAGAAATTCCCGCGCACCGGCTATGTCTTTGCCAATGGTGAGCACGAGGCCCCGCTGGTCAATGACGGCCAGATCCTTGATGACCCGTCGCAATATGTGAACATCTTTACTGCCATCGACGGCGACAGCATGGAAGTTGCATGGCAGGTGATGGTGTCGGGCAACCTCGACAACACCGACTGCGACTATCAGGGCAAATACGCCTTCTCGACCTCGTATAACTCGGAAATGGGTATGAACCTGGCCGAGATGACCGAGAACGAGCTGGACCATGTGGTCGTGTTCAACCTCAAAGGTATCGAAGAAGCCGTAGCGGCCGGGAACTATAAGGAACTGAACGGCGTCAAGGTCGTGGACGGGCGTAAAGAGGCGGGTGGAAACCTGACCCGGTACATCCCGATCCCGAACTCGCCGCACGGTGTGAACGCGGCCCCCGACAAGAAACACATCATGATCAACGGCAAGCTGTCGCCGACCGTGTCCGTGATCGATGTGGAAAAGGTCGATGCGCTGTTCAGCGAAAACGCCGATCCGCGTTCCGCTGTTGTCGCCGAGCCGCAGCTGGGTCTTGGCCCGCTTCACACGGCGTTCGACGGCAAGGGCAACGCCTATACCACCCTGTTCCTGGACAGCCAGGTGGTGAAGTGGGACATCGCCAAGGCGATCGAGGCCTATGCGGGTGCCGATGTTGACCCGATCGTCGACAAGGTCGACGTGCATTACCAGCCGGGCCACAACTCGACCTCGATGGGTGAAACTGCCGAAGCCGATGGCAAGTGGCTGATTTCGATGAACAAGTTCTCGAAAGACCGCTTCCTGAACGTGGGTCCTCTGAAGCCCGAGAATGAGCAGCTGATCGATATTTCCGGCGACAAGATGAAGGTGGTCCATGACGGCCCGACCTTTGCCGAGCCGCATGACTCGATCATTGTTCACCGGTCCAAGGTGAACCCGGTCAATGTCTGGGACCGCAACGACCCAATGTGGGAAGAGGCGCGTGCGCAGGCTGCTGCTGACGGTGTCGATCTGGACGAAGGTGCCGAGGAACCGATCCGGGATGGCAACAAGGTACGGGTCTACATGACCTCGACCGCGCCCGTGTTCAGCATGGAGAAGTTCACCGTCAAACAGGGTGACGAGGTGACCGTTTATGTCACCAACCTCGATGACGTGGATGATGTGACCCACGGCTTCTGCCTGTCGAACTTCGGTATCGCGATGGAAGTTGCACCGCAAGCCACCGCCTCGGTCACGTTCATTGCCGACCGTCCGGGCGTGCACTGGTTCTATTGCCAGTGGTTCTGCCACGCGCTGCACATGGAGATGCGCGGCCGGATGTTTGTTGAGCCGCGGAGCGCATAAACATGCGTTGGCCCCTGCTCATACCGCTCCTGCTCGGCTCGCCCCTTTGGGCGGCGGACTGGGATGTGCCCAACCGGGCGGGGGCCATCAACGAGATACTGGCGCAGGCGGCGGATGGAGACACCCTTCGCCTGAGCCCAGGCGTTTACGTCGAGCAGTTGGTTCTGGACCGGCCCGTGACCCTCGACGGGCTGGGACAGGCCACCATCGACGGCCAAGGCCAAGGCAGCGTGATCACAGTGACCGGGCCGGGCGTGACCCTGCGCGGGCTGACGGTGATCGGATCGGGATCGGACCATGACGGGATCGACAGCGGCATCCAGCTGACCAAGACGGCGCGCGCGCCGGTGGTCGAGGACAATGTGCTGCTGGGCAATCTTTACGGCATCGACATCCACGGTGCGAAGGACAGCATCGTGCGACGCAACCGGATTGAAGGGCGGCAGGATCGCCACATGAACGCGCGCGGCAATGGTGTCTATGTCTGGAACGCGCCGGGTGCGGTGGTTGAAGGCAATGACATCCGCTATGGGCGCGACGGGATCTTTGTGAATTCGTCCAAGAAGAACACCTTTACCGGCAACCTGTTCCGCGATCTGCGGTTTGCCGTTCACTACATGTATGCCGACGACTCGGTTGTCAGCGACAATGTCTCGATCGGCAACGATCTGGGCTATGCGGTGATGTTCACGACCAATGTGCGGGTCGCCAACAACGTCTCGATCGGGGACCGCGAACATGGCGTGATGCTGAACTATGCCAACAAGAGCGTCATCACCGGCAATGTCGTGAAAGGTGCCAAGGAAAAATGCACCTTTCTGTATAACTCGAACAAGAACGAATTCACCGACAACTGGTTCGAGGGATGTGGCATCGGTATCCACTTTACCGCCGGCAGTGAACGCAACCGCATCGTCGGCAATTCATTCATCGGCAACCGGACGCAGGTGAAATATGTCTCGACCAAATGGGTCGAGTGGTCCGAGGACGGGCGCGGCAATTACTGGTCCGATTTTGCCGCCTATGATGTGGATGGCAATGGCATCGCCGATGTCCCCTATCGACCCAATGACAGTATGGACCATGTGCTGTGGACCCAACCCGCAGCCAAATTGCTGCTCGGCTCCCCCGCCGTGCAGCTGGTGCGCTGGTCGCAATCGGCCTTCCCGGCTTTGTTGCCGGGGGGTGTGATGGACAGCAACCCATTGATGCAAGCCCCTGAACCCCCAGCTATGAAAAAGGTGCCTCATGACGGATAAGGCCCTGTCAATTGACCATGTCAGCAAGAACCGGGGGAAAACCTGCGTTCTTGACGATATCACCCTGTCCCTTGCCCCCGGTCAGCGCGTGGCGCTGCTGGGCCATAACGGCGCGGGCAAGTCGACCCTGATCAAATCCATCCTTGGCCTGACGCCAATTCAGGACGGGACCATTCGGGTCGGCGACGCAACCCCCGGCAGCGCGCAGGCACGGCGGGATACGGCCTATCTGCCCGAGGCGGTCTCGTTTCACCCGGCGTTGACCGGGCGCGAGCAGCTGACGCTGTTTGCGAAACTGTCCGGGTCGAAAGCCGATGTGCCCGGTCTGCTGGAACGCGTCGGCCTGAGCGACGCTTTGGACCGCCGGATCGGAGCTTATTCCAAGGGGATGCGGCAACGACTGGGGCTGGCGCAGGTGCTGCTGGGACAGCCGAAAGTGGCGCTGCTGGATGAGCCAACATCGGGCCTGGACCCGATCTCGCGGCAGGACCTCTATGCCATTATTGACGAATTGGCCGCGCAGGGTACTGCGGTGCTGATTGCCAGCCATGCGTTGACCGAGGTTGAGGCCCGCACCGACCGGATCGCCATCATGCGCAAGGGTCGGATGGTGGCCGATGACACGCTGAACAACCTGTCGGCGCTGGCCGGGCTGCCGATCCGCCTGAAGGTGCGCGCCAGCGCCAATGCAGATGCCCTGGCCGCTGAACTGGGCGGCAACAGGATCAACGGCGCATCCGTTGAGCTGCTCTGCACACCCGAAGACAAGATGGAGGCCCTGCGCCGGATCGCCGGGTTGGGCGATGCAGTGGCGGATGTGGAAATGACCCCGCCCAAGCTGGAGGATCTTTATCGCCACTACGCACAAGAGGAGAGGACATGACCCGCTTCCTTGCCATCACCCGAACTGAAATGCTGATCCTGCGCCGCAACCGCTGGCTGCTGGTTGCCACGCTGATCATGGTGCTGTTCGCCTTGGCGCTGACCTTTGCGGGCAGTGCGCCCACCGGCACTTTGGGTGTTGATATGCTGACCGTCTCGGTCGCGTCGATGACCACGCTGTCGGTCTATCTTGCGCCGCTCTTGGCGCTGATGATTGCCTTTGATGCCATCGCCGGTGACGTGGATCGGGGCAGCCTGTCGCTGCTGCTGTCCTACCCGGCGGGGCGCGGAGAGATTCTGTTAGGTAAATTCACCGCCCATCTGGCGGCGCTGGCTTTTGCCATGACCATCGGCTTTGGCACAGCTGGCGCGGTGGCCGCGTTTTTTGGCGGTGCGGGGCCGGAAAGCCTGATGGCTCTGGTCCGCCTCATCCTCACATCCATCCTGCTGGGCGCCGTGTTTCTGGCGCTGGGATACCTGCTGTCCGCCTTGGCAAAGGGGGCCACGGCGGCGGCGGGGATGTCGGCCGGGCTCTGGCTGGTTTTTGTCGTCCTCTATGATCTGGGCCTGTTGGGGGCCGTCGTCATGGACAAGGGCGGCACCTTCACCCAATCCGTCTTCCCGTGGGTGATGGTGGCCAACCCGGCCGACGCGTTCCGTCTGTGGAACATCGCCGCGACCGAAGGCGTCGCGATGGCCTCGGGCATGACCGGGGCCGCACAGGCCCTGCCGGTCTGGGCCGCGCCCGCGTCGCTGCTGATCTGGCCGGTGCTGGGCTTTGCCCTCGCCCGGCTGGCTTTCCGGAGGGTTGAGCCATGAGACGTCTTGCCCTGATCGCATTGCTCGCACTGGCGGCCTGCAAGGAAGAGCTGGCCGAGGCCCCTGACCCGGTCGATCTGACCCCGGATGCGCTGAGCTATTTCTGTCAGATGAATGTCGCCGAGCATGGCGGGCCCAAGGGGCAGATTCATCTGAAAGGCTATCCGGCCCCGCTGTTTTTCGCGCAGGTTCGGGACATGGTGGCCTATCTGAAAAGCCCCGAGCGCGATGCGGATATCACTGCCATCTATGTCAGCGATATGGGCGTCGCGCCAAGCTGGCGGCAGCCGGGGATTTCGAACTGGATCGCTGCGGATGATGCGACTTTTGTGGTTGGTGCCGATGTGGCAGGCGGCATGGGCGCGCGCGAAGTGGTGCCCTTTGCCGATCCTGCCGATGCCCAGGTTTTCGCAGAGACCTATGGCGGGACCGCGATGCGCCTGCCCGACATTCCCGATGCCGAGGTGCTGGGCCCTGTCGATCTTGATCTGACATTGGAGACCCCCGTATGACCGCCCTGTCCCGTCGCCGTTTTCTGATCATTTCCGCCGCTTGTGTGGCCACCCCGGCCATGGCTTCGGACGCGTACTGGCGCGGAACCGCCCTTGGGGCTGCGGCCAGCCTGCGGTTGGTCGGGCTGGCGGATGCCGAGGCCGCACCGATCATCGCCGTCGTCGAGGGTGAGGTGACCCGGCTGGAGGATATCTTCAGCCTGTACCGTCCGCAGTCACAGCTGAGCCGCCTGAACCGCGACGGTGTTTTGACCGCACCCGCACCTGAGCTGTTGGAGGTATTGAGCCTGAGCAGCGCCCTGCATCAGGCCTCCGGCGGCGCATTCGACCCCAGCATTCAGCCCCTGTGGTATGCTTTGGCAACAGGCGCAGGCCCCGGAGATCTGGCTGCCGCCCGCGCTGCTGTGGGCTGGGAACGGGTGTCTTTCGATGCTGCGTCGGTGCGGCTGCCGGTGCCGGGCCAGTCGGCCCTGACGCTGAACGGTATCGCCCAAGGCGCGATCACGGATCGGATCGCCGCGCTGCTGCGTGGCTTTGGTTTGCGTGATGTTCTGGTCGATATGGGAGAGGTTGCCGCCTTGGGTTCGCGAGGCGACGGCACGCCCTGGAAAATCGGGTTGGCCGCGCCGGACCAGCGGGTTCTGAAGCGGGTCGCGCTGCGTGACCGCGCTGTCGCGACGTCATCATCGCTGGGGACGCAGCTGGGACAGGGTTTCGGTCACATCATCACCCCGGACGGGCCTGCAAACCGGGACAGAACGGTTTCGGTTTCTGCCCCTGACGCGGTGATGGCAGATGGTCTGTCCACCGCAATTTGCGCGGCATCTGACAGTCAAGTCACTGAAATCTTGCGGCGTTTTCCCGAGGCCCATATCGAGCTGAATGTATGACGCATGGTCGCAAATCTCAGGTGCGTCAGGAAAATTCGCGAAAAACATGATATAGGTCAATTCGTGCGCTGCTTCGCGCAGCTAGGAAGTAAGGACGCGAACCAATCTATCCACACTCGAGTCGCCAGCCATGAGCCAGTTGACCAGCAGACGCGCTTTTCTGAGCGCACGTATCCTACGGGAGGATCCTGATGCGATCCGACCGCCGGGTGCGGGCGTGACAGGCTTTGCCGATCTGTGCACCGGCTGCGAAGACTGCGCCGGGGCTTGCCCGGAAGAGATCATCACATTCGACAACAGCGGCTTTCCGGTTCTGGATCTTTCTGGAGGCGGCTGCACCTTATGCGGCGCATGTGCCGAGGTTTGCCCGACCCCGGCGCTGTTGCCCGAGCGTGTGGCAGAGTGGCCGTGGCGCGCACGGATCGAGGCTGCAAGCTGCCTGTCGATGAACGGGGTAAGCTGCCGCCTGTGCCAGGACACTTGCGAACAGGAAGCCATCCGCTTTCGCCTGCAACTGGGCGGGCGGGCTGAACCGGCGCTTGAAACCGAAACCTGCATCGGATGCGGCACATGTTCTGCCGCCTGCCCCGCCGGGGCCATCACGAT